>CAZECW010000062.1:0-79524 GCA_964510585.1 uncultured archaeon
TGCGTCTTGTTTAGCCTCCTTGAGCCCAAGCCAAACCCTTCAGCTACCAACAACTATTTATATACCATACTTTCAAATAAACTTTCTGGCGATTCATCCCCACGACTTGAAGTCGGGGGCTTTCTCGCCAAGGTTTTGTAAGAATACAAAAGAAGAGGTAAGGGAAAATTGAGCCGCCCCAAACTAAGTATTGAGGAGATACGTAGGAAGTATCAAAGGGCTCGGCGTGAAAAGATTAATTTTGACCTTTTGTCTTTTAAGCGAGAACTTGAGTACTTCATAGATGATTTGAAAGCTTCTGACAGAAGGGACGAAAAACTGGTGACCGAGGCACAGGACATGCTCATTGATTTGATACAGATTATTGAGGAGAGCCATTGCCAACCATTCAAAACCAAAATACTCCAGTTTTGATTCACTAAATTAGAAAATTACAGAATCATGAGATAGAGGAGTCAACCTCGCGAAGTAATAGGGGACTAACCATTTTCCTACCCGTGTTGTCAAAACCTGAATGGAATCAGAGGTGGAGAAAAGGGAGTTGAAAAAGCAATATTGTGAGAATTCATGTTTGTCGGTTTAAAAGGTGTTACTGATTTCTCAATTTTGCAGATAGTTCCTAGAAGTGTATTTTTATGAGTTTGTTATGAGGTGATTAGTAATCTTTAATTTTACCTTGGGGCAAATATTTAGCACAGGGTATGGAGTATAGATTTAGAGGAGGCTTTGAGACGAAGAATTTTGAGGTTGCCAATATTCTTAAGGAGATAGCTGTTTTTCTGGAAATGGATGATGTGCAGTTTAAACCTAGGGCTTATGAGAAGGCTGCCAGATCCATTGAGGCTTTGCAGGAGGATGTGGAGGAAATCTACAGAAAGGGTGGAATCAAGGCTCTGATGGAAATTCCCGGAGTTGGTAAGAGTATTGCTGAAAAAATAGAGGAACTGATAAAAACGGGAAAGATTAAGTACCATGAGGAGTTAAAGGAGAAGGTTCCAGTAGATTTGGAAAGCCTCTCCGGGATAGAGGGTCTGGGGCCCAAAACTATCAAGACCCTCTGGCAAGAATTGAAAATCAGGAACATAGAGGACTTGGAAAAGGCCGCCTTGGCCCACAAGATTTGTAAGTTGCCCGGTTTTAAGGAGAAGACTGAGCAGAATATTTTGAAGGGAATAGAATTCGCCAAGAGGAGTAAGGGAAGATACATTTTAGGTTTCACCCTGCCCCTAATTCGGGACATAGAAAATAGATTGAAGTCGTTGCCGGAGACAAAGAGGGTTGTAGTGTCCGGCTCTGTGAGGAGAATGAAGGAGACAATTGGCGACGCCGACTTCCTCGTAATATCGGATAATCCAAAAAGGGTGATGGATTATTTTGTTTCCATGCCAGAAGTCATAGATATTATTGGGAAGGGCGAAACCAAATCCTCGGTGAAACTGAAAACGGGTATGGATGTTGATGTTAGGGTGGTGCCCGAAGAAAGCTTCGGAGCAGCTTTGCAATATTTTACGGGTAGCAAAGACCACAATGTTGCCCTCAGAAGAATTGCGCAGGAAAAGGGGTGGAAACTAAGCGAGTACGGCTTGTTTGAAGGAGAAAAACAGATAGCTGGCAGAACGGAGGAAGAAATCTATGAGAAACTGGGACTACAATGGATTCCCCCAGAGTTGAGGGAGAACACTGGAGAAATAGAGGCTGCAAAGAAAAACAAACTCCCAAAACTGATTGGCTACAATGATTTGAAGGGCGATTTACAAGTCCACTCCAATTGGACTGATGGAGTCAACACCATAAGGGAGATGGCTGAGGAAGCCAAGAAACTGGGACTGGAATACATTGTGATATCCGACCACTCCAAATCCCTAGCCATGACCGGCGGGCTAGACGAAAAAATGTTGTTAAAACAGGGAAAAGAGATAGACGCAATAAATGAGCAGATTTCTGGAATAAGGATTCTTAAAGGCGTAGAATTAAACATTTTAAAGGATGGAAGCCTAGACATATCAGACGAAACCCTGGAAGAATTGGATGTGGTCAGCGCCGGAATACACTCCCAATTTAAACAAAGTAGGGAAGAAATGACCAGCAGAGTCCTGAAGGCAATTGAGAACCCAAACCTAGACATTCTCTGCCACCCCACCACCAGAGAAATACAGAAAAGAGACCCCGTTCCACTAGACATGGACAAAATAATTGAAGCCGCAAAGGACAATGGAACAATTCTAGACATAGACTCCTACCCCGACAGATTAGACCTAAAAGACGAATACATAAGGAAAGCAGTGGAGGTAGGAGCAAAACTCGGAATAAGCTCAGACGCACACAGCAAACCCCACCTACACTACCTAGAGCTGGGAATCGCCCAAGCAAGAAGAGGCTGGGCCACAGCCAAAGACATCGTCAACACCAGAAAAATAGATGAATTCCTAAAGCTGATAAAGTCTTGAATAAAAACAGCACTAAAACCGTACTTGTCCAAATTGAAGCATCGAGTAACAAAAACTATACAGCTACGCTAATAGTTGAGTGATGGAGTTAAATGGCTTCCACCCAAAATTGGCATGACCTAAACACCGTTTTTACTTTTTTTATAAATACTCATTATTTTTTTCCATAAGGTGGGGACGCTTCATTTTTCTAGTAAAAGTTTTGTTCTAACGCCTGTTGGAGCAAAAGTATTAGGGCGAGTTGTTGCTAAAGGTTAAGATGTATTTTATAGAATTTTATTTATCTAGATGGAATCGGCCAGTACATCCCGAGTTTTAAAAAAATTAAATGTATGAATTAGAAAAAAAGGAGAATTTTGATGGTTTGGTTTTATTTTGCTATCCATAGGTCGCGTGGGAAGTCTTTGGTTAGGATTTCGGGTCCGTGTTTTGTCACTAGTACAATGTCTTCGGGCATTGCTCCTACCAGCCGCATTTCTAGGTCGAAGGCTCCCACCTCGACGCAGAACACCATATTTTCCTTTACTATGGTGGGATTGTCGGGTATAATCCATGGTGGTTCGTGATTTGATAAACCCATACCATGTCCTACGAAGTTTATTATGTGCATCTGCATGGGGTCCTTTTTCTTTAACGCTTCAACTGAGGCTTTGTGAGCGTCTCCCACTTTTGCCCCTGGTACCAGAGCATCTATGGCTGCCTGTTCACCTTCTATGGCAAGTTTGCTTAGTTCCACCTGTTTTTGTGGCGGGTCACCCACATAGAAGGTTCTTTGCCAATCCATCTGGTAGCCTTTATAGGTGGGTCCGCAGTCACTAATCCCCATGTCTCCCTCCTTTATGATGCGGTCTACAGGTCCTGTTATCCACCTGAATACCCCTCCTTCCTCCTCAGCATTGCTTGTCCAACATAGCCAGGTTGAACAGTTTGGGGACTCAAGGAGGTCTTGTTCGGCGCAGGCTTTCCAGAAGGCTCTGTGTACATCCAGCTCGTTTACTCCGGGTTTGATGGTTTCAAAGGCCGCTCTAAGAACTTTTACTGACCTCTTGCATCCTTCACGGATGATTCCGATTTCGTATGGTGTTTTTTGGCTCCTCTGCTCCCAAATGACTGGGTCTGCAGCTACTATTTTTGCGTGTGGCAATCTTTTGTTTAGGAGGTCGTATTCTTCAAATGAAAGGTAGGTGTCTATGTCGGGTCCCTTTTCGATACCAATTGTTCCTCTATCCAGTTTCAGTTCTTTTAGGGTGTCTAGCAGTAATTGCCAAAACTCGCTTGGTACCCTTTGCCCAGTTAGAAAGGAAGCCAATAATTGTCCGCCCTCAGTTTCACTCCAGAAGCGGTTTTCCTCAACATAGGTTGTTAGTAGATTCTGCCAGTAGAATGCTCCATGACAAACATTTATGGGATTGTGGTCTCTTGGTATAATCATGCAGGAGCGCCACACCCAGTTGTGCATCTGTGCCACATCAGTCCATCCGCCATAGTATCGCCAGTTTATGGGCGAGAATAGGATCATAGCATCCATATTGTGCTTGGCTAATAGTTCTCTGGCTGTTTGGATACGTTTCTTATATTCTGAGTAGGGCATTGTCTCCCATTTTTTCTTAGCTACCTCTCCCTTTTCAACCATTTTAAACTCACCCATTTTTTGCCTATTCTCTGATAAGAAATGTCTAAAAAAGTCTAAAACCAATCGTTATTTCATACTTTTAATGGATATACAAGTTAAATTAACTTTTGCTAATTGTGGCTATTTAAATCCAAGCGCCCAATATTACAATCAGTGATTTATAAACAATGAAATAGCACTTGCTTTAAGAATTATCTAAAACCTTTATTTTTTTAAATAAATCCAATTTTTAAGAAGGATGATAGAAAAATTTTTTACATTATTTTTATATAAACTTATACAAAAAAGTGATAAAATTCGTAGCTTAACGATAGAATAGTTGATTATCAGTAAAGTGAAAACATATCCGAGGGCTTTGTAAACGATCTACCAAACGAAAAATTTTTGGGTAAGGCAACAATGTTAAGCAAAAAGTTGAGTTGGAAATTCAAAATAAGAAGTAGGAAACAATTATTGGATTTAACGCTATTAGCTTTGATTTTCATTTCCTCACTCATAATAATCCAGTTATTAACGATTCCTTGGGGAAATCCGTATGCTGGACAAGGACTATTTAAAAGCGGTCAGAGCATAGCTAACTACCCTAAAGATAGTATATACCTTTATCCGTTCAGTAATGATAGTGATGTGGATAATAGTAAAAGTATCGGTTCCCACTCCTATTTTCCGAATTTAGCTATAGCAGGGGAATACGATACAATTAAAGAGAGCAACACCGCGAATGCAAATATACAAATACTAGTGCCAAACGGACCGGGAGACTATACGGAACTTTATGCTTATAGTTCAATCGGCTTAAAACATAATTGGGAATGCACCTATTCTTCTGATGGTGATGCATCCTATGTTTATTATAATAATACTGATTGGAAAGGGGACCTATACAACATTACAGACCCTAATCCAACTGGAAGCGGAATTATAAACTGGGTTAGAGTTGGCATAAGTGTTATAACTATTCGTTCATCCCCCAATCTAAAGGGAGATGCAGAAATTCGGGTTCTTGCTGGATCAACATTGTTTAATTATTCTGGCTACAATAACATTCCAACATCTTATACAAATTACTCAGTACTTCTTGAGGAAAGTCCAAGTACAGATGATTCTTGGACGTGGGATGAATTGGAAAACCTACAGGTAGGAGTTGCTCTTAGGCTGAGGAATACTCCTCAGAGTGGTGATATGGTAAGGTGTACTTTTGTTTGGGTAGAAGTAAATTATACTATACCTAATTATGAGTTGGATTTAGAGCTTCAATGGAGTGGCGTTCCTGCGACCACATCTAATGGTGATTTATGCATAAAAACAGCAGTTTTTTCAGGTAATGAGAAACTTAGTGTAGAGTACTGGAATGGCGGTAATTGGATTAAAGCTATTGATAATTTGGTAGAGAATCAGTGGAATAACGTTTCATTGAATATCAATGATTCAGTCTTAACTATCCGATTCAAAGGATTGAATGAAACTCAGGATACAATCCAAGACTATTGGGAAATTGATTTATGCCTCATATCTATAAATTATAATCCACAAGCTATTTATCTAGAACAATTATTTTTACTGCTTTTCGGTAGCTTTTTGTTTGGGGGTGGAAGTCAGCCTAGTTTACCATTTACTGCTTTTATTGTGGGTTCTGCTGCTTTAGTTTCCATTTTAGGTCTCGTTGTAAGGTATTCTTACTTTTCGGGAGAGGCGGTTTCTTTTAGGAGAAAGCGAATAAGGCAGTTGGAGGAGGCTAGGAAGAGGGTTCAGAGAGCTTTGGAGGATGTTGGCGATGGAGGAACGTCTTAAGATATTGGTGATGGGGCCTACTGGTGCTGGGAAAACGTCCATAATTAAGCAAGTGATGTATGGATTGGAGTCAAGGGAACTTGAACATATGGAGCCAACTATGCTGGTCAGGGTTCATCCAGATCATAAACACGGGAATTATATTTGCAAATTTTTCGACACTGGGGGGCAAGAAAGAATGTTTGAGGAATATTACCGTCCCGAGAGGGAGGAATTTATTTTCAGCAAAGTGGATATTTTCATTTATGTCGTTGATTCGGGTGATGTTAATAGGATTCGTCTTGCGAGGAAGGAATTTTGGAGGTCTATTAGTAGGGTTACCAAGTATTCTCCTCAAGCTTTACCTGTGGTTTTTGCACATAAACAGGATTTGAGGGTTCACTTACCGCCGGATGAAGTAAGGAACGTTCTAATTGGACCAAGTGAAATAATGTACCAAGAGTTTCTTCCTAGAGACCCTTGGGAAAGAAGACAGGTAGAGAAGATGGTGAAGAGAATCAATGTTTATGGCACTTCAATTATGGATCCTGTTAGTGTTACTGGTGGGCGTGTTGATTACTGGAAGAGGGCTGACGAAGCCGTTATTGAGGTTATAGAGGAGTATAAGAGAGTTATCAAAGAGGGTATCGTGCTGGGCGTAGAAGCAAGAAAATTGTACCCTGAAGAATTTTTGAATAGTCTTACATCTTTGCTTAGGGATTTAGACCGTATCTCAGGTTTTGTGGGAAGTGTGGTTTTGGATAAAACGAATAATTTGGTTATTGCGACAACTCTTAGAGAGAGTGAACTTAAGGATACAGTGTTGGGAAATATAGTAGCTCATGCTGCTTTAATTCTGGAGGAAAGCGAAGGAGTTTTTAAAAAGGCTGTTATTCTTAGGTTGGAAGGTTTATTAATTGTCCTTAAAAGTGTAAACAAAGAAGTAGCCTTTTTAACTGCATTTCCAGACAGTAAACTGATTGATGAGGAAGAATTACGTATATTGGTTGAAAAATTCGTGGAAAAAATTTCGGATCTTTTTAAAAATGTAAGTTAATTCGGGGGAAACGGATGCCGAAGGGAGTTTTCATCACCTATTTTGACGCTGTTGAGGGTGTTGTGCTAAAACCAGAATACGTGTATATAAGAGATGGGACACAGGTAACGGAGGGTTTGGCTCAACAGTTATACTTTGCACATTCTACTGGGGAGACCAGAGATTATCTTGAAATGAAGGTGGGAAACATTAAAGTTGCGAGCTACTACTCTGGAATGGTTCCCAAGTCTCGCAATCAGATATGTATAGCGCTTCTCCTTGAAGAGAAGGAGATGGGAGTAGCCTATAAGGCGTTTCTTAAAACTAAGGCCGCAGAAATAGTTAAACTCTTGGATAATGACCGTGAAATCAAAATCCAAGAAGTCTACAAAGAACTGGAGAAAAGGGAAAAAATAGTGGACAGGACGCACCTCATGATAAGGTTATTAGCAGACGAGGAAACTTGGAAGAGCCTAGCCGCACTCAGAGAAGGGAAAACGGTGGACACATCAATCTTGTCCCATCTAAAAAGGTTAGAACTTGTATCTCAAAAGGGTGATGGAGAGAAAAAGTTTGAAGTTATGAAAATAAGGGCCTTCAAAGCCCCCTCAGACTCCATAATAGAAGCTTTAGAAAAGGGAAAAGTGCCTCCAAACATAAGGTCTGAGGTTGGCAAAGAAGTGATAAACACAATAGATGAACTCCGGACAAAAATAAAACAGGAAATAGAAGAGAGACCAATAGAAATTCTTGAACCCCTAGTGAACTCAGTAAACTACCAAATAGTTAAAATTCTTGAAGAGGAAGGAATAACCTCAATAAAAAACCTGGCAAAAAGAATAGGGGTTGAGGAGGAAACCATCCTGTACCACATAGAACACCTAAAAAACAGTAGGCTCGCAGACTACGCACAAGAATACGCCTACCCGCTACTAAAAGTAACAATAGAAACAAAACCCGAGGAAAAAACCTTCGCCAGAAGAATAAAAAATTTGCTCAAAAAACGCTAGAACAAAAAGAACTGAGAGAAATAAGGTTGAACGTAGTTAGTTAAAGCCTTGTCAGGAACCCTAATCCTGATTTCTGGGAATTAAGGATGTAGAGAAAAAAATTTTTCAGTTTCAAATAAGTCTCATACCCGCTTTGAAGGCCCTCAAGTTTGTTTCGCCAGTTCCTGGAGGAGTATTCTGTATGATTCCTTCCTCCAATATTTCTTGTCTTACGGGGATCATTTTTGTGGCGTATGCCGCTCCTAACATTACCATGTTCAAAGCCCTCGCGCTTCCCGTTTCTTTGATGGAGACATCTGTGCCATTAATGGTCTTTACATTTGTGATTTCCAATTGTTTTAGGTAGCCTAATATCTGTTCAATAGTAGGGTACTTGTGTGCCGGTTTTCCAGACATGTCTCTTAGTCCATCGCGAGATAATCCACGCGTTTCAATGGGATAATCATTGGTGATTACTAGGGTTTCTCTGTTTCCATAAATTGCAGCTACTTGGAGTGCTACTAGTGGTTCGAAGGAAACTATCAGGTTTGCCCCTCCCTCAGGTATCCTCGGAGAGTAGAGTTCCTCACCTGCCCTAATGTAACAGTAAGTTAAAGCGTTTCTATGCGTCCATGGGGGAACATCCGCCGATAGAACATTTTTTCCCTCCTGAGATAGAGCTATAACAAGCAATCTTTCAGTGAGGATGATTCCTTGACCGGACAACCCGCAAATTATGAGGTTCAACTCTTCACTCATAGTTAGGCTTCCTCCTTCACTTGATTTCCTCTATTGCCTTATGGGGGCATATCTGGGGACAGACACCGCAGCCCACGCATAGAGCCAGGTCTATTTCGGGGGACCGATACTGAAGATTGGGGTTATCTGTCCAAATTAATGCTATGCATCCAAAGTTTTCGATACAGTAGCCGCATATGGCACAGTTTAAGCAGCGTTTAGCCTCCATAACCGCAAACTGCTCAGAGTATCCCAACATTATCTCCTTAAAGTTCTTCTTCCTCTCCTCTGGACTTAAAACGGGCATGGATACCCTCTTTTTTCTAACTATGCCTCGGGGAACCGCTACCACTTCGGGAGGTTTATTTCTGACTTCTTTTCTTCCCTCAACTAAGTTTTCGCCCTTTAGGTAGCGGTCTATGCTCTCTGCAGCCATGTGCCCGGTTTGCACTGCCTCCACAAAGCTTGCAGGGCCATTAACACAGTCGCCAGCCGCAAAAACTCCCGGGACGTTGGTTTCAAGGGTCTCGGGGTTAACTTTGAAGGTTCTGAGTGGAGTTTTGTCCAATTTTTCAAATCCTTTAAAGTCTGGTTCCTGACCGATGGCTATGATTATGGTGTCGGCTTCCATGATTGTTTCTGTGCCTTCAACGAATTGTGGGGAAAATCTTCCTTGGGAGTCAAATACGCAGCTGCAAACTATGGTTTCTAAGCCTACCACTTTGCCTCCCCTTGTGAGAATTCTTTTGGGTCCAAGCGAGGGACATATTTTGACTCCCTCCTCTACTGCCTCTTCTAATTGCCATTCGTGGGCGGGCATCTCATCACGCGACTCTAAGCAGACCATGGAAACCTCTTTCGCCCCCAGCCTTACTGCACACTGGGCACAGTCCACCGCCACATTTCCCCCGCCGATAACAATTACTCGTTCTCCCAGCTCCACCCTTTTTCCCATCTTCACTTCTCTCAGGAAAGGCAGTCCGTAAATTACGCCCTTACTCTCTATTCCTTCCAGTTTGATTCTTCGAGGATTCTGGGCACCTATAGCCACTAGTATAGCCGTGAACCCCTCACTCCAGAGCTTATCAATGTCGTATATGGGAGTCTCAGTTCTTATCTCTATTCCGGCTTTTAGAATCTGGTTGATTTCTTTTATGGCGACTTCCCGTGGAATTCGGTAATCTGGAAGGCAACTTGTTATCATTCCTCCGGGCTGCTTTGAAGCTTCGAAAACTGTTACTCTATAGCCCAGCTTTAGCAAATCGTAGGCCGCTGTTAGCCCCGCGGGGCCCGCTCCCACTATTGCAATCTTCTCTTCTCTTTTTGGCTCAATCTTTTTCAGCCAAGGCTGGTCTGAGTAAAAATCGGCTAGGAAGCGTTTCAAATCCCTTACTGCTATGGGTTGATCTATGCTGCTTCTTGTACAATATGTTTCGCAGGGATGATGGCAAATTCGTCCACAGATGGCTGGGAAGGGCATCCTCTCCACAATGGTTTCCAAGGCCTCCCTAAACTTTCCCATAGATATTAAAGTTACATATTTCGGGATATCTATGTCTGCGGGGCAAGCTGCATGGCAGGGGGCCCTATTTCCAGTCCAAGCTTGACACAGCTCTCTATTTATTTTCCACTGGTTTCCTAAAGGTTTCAAACTCATTTGGCAATCAACCCCTTTATTCTTTGTGCCAGAAGGGCGCAGGTTTGCCTAGCTATCACCACAGCCACCCCCTTAACCTCTAAGGCTTCTCTGAGGGTTTTGGTGGTTTCCTCAAAGTTGTATGGGTCTACCACCTTAACGTAGTCTACCTGAAAGGATTTCACTATTTCCTCAATGTCCAAAATCTTGGTGGGTTCCCTAGTTGCGGTAATGCCGAAGGCACCCGGATGGGGCTGATGCCCAGTATTCCCAGTTGTCCTGTTATCTAGAACGTAGAGCAGTAAGTTGGCTTTGTTATAAACAGCATTAACCAACGCCGACATTCCCGAGTGGAAAAACGTACTATCTCCGATGTATGCGATTATTTTATCTTTTGAACCCGCGTGGTAGATTCCGCTGGCCATGCTGATTCCAGAACCCATACTAAGGTTTGCATGTGAAGCATTAAGTGGCGGTACAGCCAACATACCGTAGCAACCCACATCTCCAATAAAGGTAACATCATCTCCATAAAGCTCATTGCAAACAGTCTTCAGAGCAAACCCAGCGGCCAATTCTGGGCATCCGGGACAGAATCTGGGAACATTAATAAAGAACAGCTCCCTGTATAGCAGATTTTTGCCCCTCTCAATTCTTTCCTCTTCCTCTTTTGGCAGGAAGGTTACATTTAGCATTTTGCCCAGTGCTCTTCCAATCATGTTTCGAGTAACCTCGTTGCAGATGGGAATGTCACCGGTGAGTTTGCCAAAAATCTTGGCGTGTCTGTCCATGTTTGCCGAGAGGGCACGCACCTCTGTCTCTACGAAGGGTTCAATCTGCTCCACAACTAAAACTTTCTCCGTTTTCTCCAATATTTCGGCAACCTTACTTTTGGGCAGGGGGTAGGATGTGACCAGTTTCAGGATTGCCACCTTTTCCTCTGCGCCTAGAAACTTTATGGCTTCCATTGCCTCCTGGTAACATTCACCAACTGCAATCACTCCAAATTGGGCATCCCCACCAAAAACCAGAGTGTTCCAGGGTAACTCATCCACAACTTTTTCAGTGTAATCAGCCTTGGGCAGTGAACCAACAGTGTTCTCCCACTCCTTCACTGGTAATTCGTCGTGAAACCTCATGTGCTTTGCACCGAAAGGCTTCATGGGCCAGGGGAAGGCGTCTCCTAGAAGCCATCGGCGGTTCTTATCAAAGCTTGGTTTCCTCTCCCTTATGTCGTGGCGAATTTCTCCAAAGGTGACTGGAGCTCTTTGATAAGCCAGCCCAGTCGTGATTCTAACCACAACAGGAAGTTTAACCTTCTCCGAAAGCTCAAAGGCCTGAAACGTATAGTCCTTAACCTCCTGTATGGAGGTGGGCTCGATGACTGGAACTTCAGCATACCTTGCCAAATAGCGGGTGTCCATCTCATTCTCCGTTTCTAAAGCGCCCGGATCGTCGCCTACCGCCAAAACTAGCCCTGAGGGGCCGAGATTGGCTCCCTGAACCAGAGAATCTATGATAACATTCATGCCCAACTGTTTCATGGGTGACAGGGCCCGCACGCCAGCCATTGCTGCCCCTAGAGCTACATCATATGCGACTTTTTCGTTAGATGACCATTCCACGTGCATTGAGGGGTAGATTTTTGCGGCCATAGCTAGGCTCTCGATTGTGTACTGTAGGGGTGAACCGGGATAGGCTGCCACCACCTTTACACCGGCTTCGATGGCACCTCTGGCAATCGCCTCGTTACAGCTAATCATGAATGTTTTTCCCGGATAATCCTTGGCTACATCACCACTAGCCCACTTCAGAAAAGTGGGAGGCGCATAAGTTTCTTTAACCATCTTCAAAATCCTCTCAACGAATAACTTTTAAAACATTATAGTGACAATTCATAAGTCTATCTATTGTCCTGTCCTAAATAGTTTCGCAAACTCAAATGAATGAACTGCAGGAATTTATTAAGTTTTTGTGCTTTTGAAGATATGCAAAAAGAGATGAAAATTGTGAAACTGATTGCTTGACCAGTATTTTTATAAGTATGAATTATGCAAACGTTTGGTAAAAACCTATTTTTAATTCTCTTACGATTCTTTCCCTTCTATTTTTTGTTGAATTCCTTATTTACAAAACCTTGGCGAGAAAGCCCCCGACTTCTAGTCGTGGGGATGAATCGCCAAAAAGCTTATTTGAAAGTAGGGTATACTAATAGTTGTTAGTAGCTGAAGGGTTTGGCTTGGGCTTAAGAGGCTAAACAAGACGCAGCCCCCATGAGGGTGCCAACATAGACGCCGTTCCCTTTGAGGGAAGGGCGTGTTAACTGGGTGATGGCACACCCATTGCTTCCTAAGGCTCCCGATGAGCCAGAAGCAAGAATCTCCCGACTTTAGTCGCGGAGAGTGTCAAATTTCGCAAAAATAGAAAAGAATAAACCAATGGGTGCGGAAAGTGGGTTTCAAAAATAGTTTCTACATTTATAATTTGAACAAGTAGGGTCACTTCCTCTTTTTATCTTATCTACTAGTTTCGGGAGAAATTCGCCTGCGCTCGCATAAATTCTCACATCTGCGATTTCTTCCATTTGGGTTTCACCCAAATTTATTATTACTATTTTGGCACCATGTCTTTTTGCGATGAGCGGGAACTGGTTGGCAGGAGACACACTAAGGGAGGAACCTATCACCAACATCACATCACATTTCTGTGCCTGCTTAAGTGATTCCTGCATTTCCCGCTCAGGCATTGGGTCGCCAAAGTTTACCACGGAGGAAATAATTCTGCCCGAACACTTGGGACAAACAGGTTGGCCGGGAACCGGCTGCTCAGTTCTGTAGCCCTTACCAAATAATAGGTCGTCCCACCCTATTTCCTTCTTCGAAAAACGTGCGTCACAATTTATACATTTCATCAAAGTGTAGTTGCCGTGAAGCTCAGAGAGAATGTTGGAGGGAATACCCGATTTTAAATGGAGATTATCAACGTTTTGAGATATAAGATATTTCAGTATACCCATACGGTAAAGCTCAACAAGAGCATAATGGCCCGGATTAGGCTCAATTTGATCCATAGGCTTAACCGGTAACTTGGGCTTCAAACCCTTAGCTTTAAGTGTCCAAACCCCTTCCGGGCCCCTATAGTCCGGAAGCCCAGACTCAGTCGAGATACCCGCCCCAGTAAACGCAACCAGATAGGAAGAATTAATTATAAGTTCAGCAACCTTCTCCAAATCTTCCACAGTGAAAGACAAAAACACTCCATCCTCCAATCAATCGCTACAGTTCCAATGACTACACTAGTTAAAATATTTTTCAGAACCAAATAAACGATTTCAAGCTTCTAAAATTAGAAAAAGGGTGGTTAAGCTTTTTGGCTGAACACACCCGTTGACTTGCAATATTTTTATGGAGTAGCACTTTTGTATAAAGGGGAAATGGGAGAAAAAAAGGGTTAACCGGCCAACATTTTTGAGGCAAGCAAGGCATATATCTTTGTTGTGTCAATCACGTCTTCTACTTTAAAGTGCTCATCCGGTTGATGCCCCACCTTGGGGTCGCTGGGACCAATGATTATTGTGGGAATTCCGATTTCGGCAAAAAATCGCCCATCACTTATTTGGGCGTAGCCCGTGAGTTTAGGATCTAATTTTAGCTCTCTATAGACTTCTTGAGCCACCTTGACCAATTTGTTCTCCGGAGATGTTTCAAAGGGATGACCCTCAGCCAGTACTATAACGTCTGCCTTAAAGTCCGGATCTCTATTCTTGAGGTCTTCTATAATCTCGAAGATTTCTTTTTTAATTTCTTCTGTGGTTTGTCCGGGTATCATTCTTCGATCAATGGTTACTTCGCATGAGTCTGGTACCATGTTAAGTCTTACTCCACCACTAATGGTTCCCACACAAATGGAGGGAGGTGTGGTTAGTGGGTGGCGTTGCTTGGCGATTTTTTTCTCAATTTTTTCTTCGATCTCGTTGAGAAATTTCCTCATTTTATCTATGGCGCTGATTCCCTCCCAAGGTGTACTGGCGTGTGCAGCCCTTCCCTTGGTTTTTACGTAGAACCAGACGCCCCCCTTCTCTGCTATTGCAATTTTGTTATCAGTTTGCTCCCCAATGACCACATAGTCGGGACGAAGCCCCTTATTCAAACAATGCTTCGCACCTGCCAATCCTCCGGACTCCTCGTCACTTACTGGGTTTAGAATCATGGTTCCCTCAAGTTTCAATCCCTCCTCCACTATGGCTTTGCCCGCCATAACCATGGCTACAGTATTGGCCTTAGCATCTGCACATCCCCTACCATAGATGATTCCATTTACTATCTCAGCGCCGAAAGGGTCGTGAGTCCAATTGTTAAGATCTCCGGGAGGAACAACATCCAAGTGGCTATTGAAACACAGTTCAGGCCTGCCCTCCCCTATTCTTGCGATGATGTTGGGCTTATCGTCCTGAATTTTTTCGATAGTGTATTTGATGCCTGCTTCTCTTAACTTTTGCTCAACAAGTTGAAAGGCTTTCCTTGTGTCCCCTGGAGGGTTAACCGTGTTTATCCTTACCAGTTCGACCAGAAAATCAATGATTTCATCGTGCATAGAGTTTATTCTTCTAACTATGGGATCTATTTTTATTCACCTCACTGTTTTTACTATTTCCTCGTCTATTTTTCCCTTGACTGGTTTTCCATGGCCAGGTTTGCCTACTAGCTGTCCTTCTTCTATCACAAGTGTACCTCTTGATATGACCACCGTTGGCCAGCCTGTTAATTCCCAACCTTCCCAATTTACATAGTCGATATCCATGTGAAGGTCTTCTAAACGTACCTTTCTCTTCAATTTGGGATCTAAGATAACTATGTCTGCATCAAAACCCGGTGCTATCAGCCCCTTTTTAGGATACAAACCAAAGAGCTTAGAAGCGTTTAGGCTGGAAACCTCCACAAGCCTAGGCAAAGTAATCCGCCCCTTATTCACTCCCTCAGAATACAGTATCGGCAACATCAGCTCATTACCGGGTGCGCCATTCGGAGTTTCGTTAAAGGACTTGGCAGCCATCTTTGCTTCACTCGGCAGAGGAACATGGTCTGAACCATAGAGGGCAACGTAACCCTCTGCAAGTGCTTTCCAAAGAGCCTCATTGTCCTCCTTCTTTCTCAGGGGAGGACTTATTATGAAGTTTGCACCGTCAGGACGTTCGTAGAGATCATCCGTTAGTGTTAGGTACTGGGGACATGTTTCTGCATAAACTGCTACGCCTCTAATTCTAGCGTTTCTTACTAGTTCCACCCCTTCCTTCGTAGACATATGCGCAATATAGATTCTGGATTTAGCCCATTCTGCAAGAAGTATGGCCCTCTGTATCGCTTCTGCTTCCACCAGATTTGGTTTGGATAGCGGATGGTATTTTGGCTCCTTCTTTCCTTCCTCAACAAATTTTTTAACCATACCCTCTTCCAACGAATAGTTTTCCGCGTGAACACCAATAATTGCACCTATCTCCCTCGATTTATTCAACATCGTATATAGGTTCCAATCGCTAATCGCCAAAAGTAGATAGGTCATGAACTCCTTGAAAGAAGGGTAGCCATACTTAACGACTTCTACCATTTCCCTCAGTACAGCATTCATATCGGAAAAATCAACAAATATACCATGAAAAGCAAAATCTATAACCGACTGCTTACCAGCAATTTCTTCTTTCCTTTTAATATCGCCCATCACCCCCAACTTCTCATAAGTTATGGGGTCAAACTGCGCCGCAAAATCAATCACAGTAGTTATGCCACCGAAAGCCGCAGATATAGATCCAGTTTCCCAAGTCTCTTTGGGGAGAGCCCCCTGAAAGGGCTGTGCAATGTGACTGTGGCTATCAATTAGTCCGGGCAGAACTAACTTTCCACGCGCATCGATGACTTTATCCGCCTTTTCAGTCTTTCCAACACTAACTATTTTTCCATTCTCTACCCCTACATTCGCCTCAAAAACACCGCCAGGCGTCACAACCTTTCCATTTTCAATAACAAGCTCCACTAAAAACCTCCTTCTTTACCTATTCAACATAAAAGATTTTTTCGTTCTCTTTCGTAAAAAAGCTTTTCGTTGAAAAACTCCTAGAAAGCGCAATAATACGCTTTTTAGAATTAATAAGATTTAAACTTTTAACCGTATAAATAACATATTGCCAAAAGCCTCCAAAACTTGAGACCAACAAAAAATTATAAAGAAAATAACACTTAACATAATAGATTACGAGGGTTGATAAGATTTGGCTGAAAAAATTTCCCCTCTTGAAATCGTTGTTTTTTCAGATTACATTTGTCCATTCTGTTTTGTAGGGTACCTCACCCTGAAAAAACTTAAGGAAGAGTACGGTGACAGAATTAGCTTCACCTGGAAGCATTATCCCCTCTATCCGGGAACAGTCAAACCCTACTTTTCCGATGAGTACATTCTCAACGTCTTTGAGCGCATAAAGAAACTGGTTGAGGAGAGGGGGCTAGACTTCGATATTGTTCCTCCAAAGCTTCCCTTCACGCTCCCCGATTCTATGAAAGCCTTCGAGGCCAGTGAGTGCGTCCGAGACCAAGGCAAATTCTGGGAGTTTCACGAGAAGGTTTTCGAAGCTTTATTTAGGGAACACAAAGACATTGGTAGCATCGAAGTCTTGAAAGAAATAGCTGCCAGCATTGAAATAGATATGGAAAAGTTCGAAAAATGCCTGAAAAACGGGTCAAAGAGGGAAATTATAAAGCAAAACTTCCGCGAGGGAAGAAACAGAGGAATCACAGGGGTTCCAACTTTCATAATAAAGAACCACGCAGTCATAATTGGAGCCGAACCCTACTCTCTCTTCAAAGAAGAAATTGACAGAGCCCTAAGCATATAAAGCAAATAAAAAATCTTCTAAACCATTAAAGATAAATGAATAGGTGAATTTTGAGAGTCTATTCTCCATAACGGCGCCCCAAGGACCC
The DNA here is from genome assembly GCA_964510585.1 of uncultured archaeon. Taxonomy (GTDB): domain Archaea; phylum Asgardarchaeota; class Jordiarchaeia; order Jordiarchaeales; family Jordiarchaeaceae; genus Jordiarchaeum. The sequence goes on from CAZECW010000062.1 coordinate 17,221, forward strand.
CGACTTCTCTGCGTACTTATAGCCCCACTTATCCAAAGCCCTTTTCAGTTCAGGGTGAGTCTCCGCATATCTCTCGAGGGGAATTTTTTTCATAACAGCATCAATAGCTTGCCTCATTGCAGTAGCCCCAGCCCTAGTACCGTCCGGATGGCCATGAATACCGCCTCCCGCATTGATAACAAGATCTGTTCCCAACAACTCAATATTTTTGGGAACAAGCGCCGGGTGAATTCCACCCGAAGCCACGGGCATTACTGGTTTAATATTGCCCCAACCTTGGATTAAAACTTCCCCAGACTCCTTCGCCTCAGCTACCTCCTCGGGAAGCCCCATTTTACCAGCAGCTGTTCCACTGTGCAACTGATCCCCCCCAGCAAGCCTAGTTAATTTGGCTATCACCCTCATGTGGACTCCGTGAAGAGGATTCCTAGTGAAAGCAGCATGAAATGTTCTATGACAGTGGATGGGAAGCTTTATTGATGGATCCTCTGCAAGATGCTGTAGTGCAGCTAGGCCAGAGAGCAGTATGTCGAGCATAATCATGTTTGCTCCGTTCTCCACAGCGTAATCTGCAAACTCCAGCAACCTGTTTAGGTTTCCAGTTATGTTTAACGCGTAAAATACGGTTCTTCCAGTTTCCTCTTTTACTAGGTCTATTTTCTCCATAACCTTGGAGAGCCTCTCCTCAAGGGGACAGAAACTCTGAGAAACTAGGGTTTCGTCGTCCTTGATAAGGTCCACTCCGCCCACTGCTGCTTCGTACGCTACCTCGGCGGTCTGCGAGGGATTGAGCCCAACCTTAGGTTTAATGATGGTCCCCAAATGAGGCCTTCTATCTTTTTTGGTGCCCACAATTTCCCGTACACCCTCTAAACCAAATTTTGGTCCCGGAAAATATGTGAGCACAGACTTGGGAAATTCGGCATCCAGCAGCCTCACATTTTTCAGAGCGGTTAGGCCAAATAGATTTCCCATAATCATACTCATTATGTTGGGGATACCTCCCTTTTCCAAGTCAAAGAGTTCAACGGGAAAGGCTATCTTAACTAGGCCAACTCCCTTCTTCCCCTTTTCTTCGAATTGAAAAGCCTTAGCAGCAAGTCTCCGCTGAATATCAGTAGTAACGGTTCCAATGTCGGTCCAAGTTCCTATGGATTCTTCCGCCGCTATAGCTTCACCAGCACCTTTAAGGCTGCCGTCGGTCTCCACATAGTAGGTGCAAATAATATGATTTTCAGGGTCGATTCCCGAAACATCAGAAAAAAATATCCCTTCCAAAACCATTCCACCACCATATTTATTAAAAATATAAATTTTAAAAATACTTTTCTAATGTAGACTAGGATTCCTTTCCTATTACTAAGTCTATATTTTTAACTTTTGCCATTCTTCTCATTTCTTTGGCTACGTTGCTGGGTGCGGTTAAAACGCGTAGAAACAGGTATCTGGGCTCCTTTTTGTATTTCTTCTTTGCCGCCTCAGCCTTCCTCAACAACTTGGATATTTCCTCAACACTCTCAGCATAGGCGGTAACCTCACCCACAACTAGGGGCTCCTCACTGAAAAGATTTATTTCCTCCCCATCCACAACCGCCCTCTCCAGACTCACCCCCACGGGCAGAATTCCCCGCTCCCTAAGAGAGCCACTCATCCAGTCCCTCACAAACTCCTCCAAACTCACCCCAGCAAACCTCCTCATAGAATCAAAACCCACAAAAAGCTCAGACCTAAGATCTACATGTCCCTTCTCCAAAGCCTTAATCCTCTCCAACATCTCATTGAAATCTTTCCTCAGCTGCCTAATGTCCTCCTTAATACCCCTAATCTCCTCCCAGATTTTGAGCTGATCCTCCTTAATACCCCTAATGTCCGCCCAGATTTTTGTTTGTGTTGCTTCGTGGGCGTCCATCCTTCGGATTATCTCATCTAACCCGAGGTATCCTAGGACTGTATACCTGAACTCTTCGTCTTTCTTCAATAACGCTAAGAAATCTTCCTTTAGACTCATGGGTAAACAAAAACACCTGATGTATATAAACCTTAGTGGTTAAGGATAAAATGGTGAAACTTTAAAGAGGGTTCTAAAAAATTACTTGCGCTAAAAAGATTTTTAGACCAGAATAAAAATGTGTTTCCATAAAAAACAATAGGGAATAGGATTGAAAACGACTGCAAAGTGATTTTTTCTAAAGGGGGAATCTAGCAGAAGGGCGTTTTAACTACTGAGACTTATCTTCCTGGAAATAAAGGGGAAGGAATGGTGTTGTTGGCTAGATTCTGATTTTTATGTTTTCAATAGGGTATGCCATGCACGGGTGGATGTATCCGAATTTGCGGTCGGCTTCCAGCAATGTCACGGTGTTGGGCATGAATACCTTTCCTGAAACTAGTTTGGTGCGGCAGGTTGTGCATACCCCCGAGCGGCAAACTGCGGGGATGACTATGCCCTCCCTTTCCAGCGAGTTCATAAGTGGCTCGCCAGCACGAGCTTTGAAGGTCTTTTTTCCGATTACCTCCACGGTGAACATATCGTCTGCCTTTATGCCTTTTGGCCAACCTGGCTCCAATGTTACATCGTCTGGTGGACCGTAAGCCTCACGTTTGAGTCTCCTTCTGGGCAGGTTTAAACTAGCCAGTTCAGTATCGCAGAAATTGTACATTGCTTCCGGTCCGCACATGTAGAATGTTTTACCATTGGGGTCGCCGATCTGGTTCAAAATGATGTCCCTAGTTAAGAAGCCGCATAGTCCCTTGTAACCTTCTGGTGGCTCGGAAATAACCACGCTGTAGTGGATGTTTTTATTCTTTTTTGCTATTTGTTCTAGTTCCTTTCCGAAAATTATGTCTTCTGGAACGCGGCTACCGTAAATAAGCCAAATGTTTAGATCGAGTTTCCGCTCCACAACTTCTCTTATGATGCTCATGAAGGGAGTTATTCCACTGCCACCTGCAAGAAATACAAGGTTTTTTCCATCTGTGAGTGGTTCATAATAGAACTGCCCCATGGGACCCGTGGTTTCGAACTCGTCGCCAACCTTTACTTTGTCCAGCAGATAATTGGACACAAAGCCACCCTTCTTTCGGCGAACTGTGAGGTCAATGTAGTCAGTCTTCGTGGGAGGAGAAGATATACTGTAGGGTCTGCTGGTGAGCACATTTCCTATTTTGACGAAGAGGTTAACGTACTGCCCAGCTCTGAATGGTGGTAGCTTTCCCTTGGTTGGCACCATTCTGAAGGTCTTGGTGCTCGGCGTCTCCTGAATTATTTCTTTTACTTTAAGATACATTCTTTCTGGATGTAGGCTTTCCACGATTTTCTTCACAAAGTCTGGCTCTTTAGTATAATCTCTCGGTTTTGCTTCCGACATTTTTTTCTTCCTCCTTTTTTATTTGTTCTTTATTTCTTTTATTACCTTTTCTGCGGCCCAGCGGCCTGATGTTATGCAGGGCTCGTACCCTCCTCCTGGCTGAGTCCAAGCCCCGGCAAAGTAGAGACCCTTAACGGGGCCCTCATTAGATAAGCGTGAGAGTGGTCCGTCCTTTACAGAATAGGTGAATCCCAGATATGTTCCTCCGGGGTTGCCCGAGTATCTCATGAGGGTTATTGGGGTGGCAACTTCAATAACCTCTATGTGCTCTCTTAAGCTGGGTATATGTTTTTCCGCCTTTTCAATCAGCATTTCTGCATACTTGTTTTTAGTTTCTACATATTTTGAGGGCGGGGTGCTGTACCATGGTTCGGGGTCGCTGAGGGCTGAGAGTACAATTACGGAGGTCCCCGGAGGGGAAAAGTTTGGGTCGCCCTTATTGTACGCTGTTAATAGTAGTAAATCGGTGTCATTTAGTTTCTTCCTTGATTCGTAAACTTGGTCATGATTATATGTGTCGTAGTACCAGATTTCGAAATCATCAACACCAAGTTCCTTGCATGAGACATCCATCCCCATATAGGCGGTTACCAATGATGTACTGATTTCACTGGATCTTATCCTTTCCAGAAAGGATTCGGGCACCTTATCCTTTCCGATTAGGTTGACTGCAGTGGAGATAGGATTAACATTTGAAATAATGTAGTCACTATATATTTTTTCACCTTTCTCAGTGATTACTCCTTTCACCTTGCCTCCCTCTGTGAGGATTTGTTTGACTCCGCAGCCAAGCCTTACCTCTCCACCGTTTTTCTCTATGACATCTACAAATGCGCCGGATAACATGGCGGATTTTCCAAAGATTTGTTTGGGTCCATTCCCTATGTATGAGGAGAGGGCAATGGCGAATAGAACGTAGGATATTTTTGAGGGCGGTAAGCCGAAGTAGGGCCAGTACACGCTGAGCACCGCCCTGAGCTTCTCATCCTTAACGTAGGAGTTTACCACCTCGCCCCAATTCTTATCCATCTTTGTGAGCAGGTATTCTTGGAGTTGCTCCTGAGTCATCTTAGGCTTTCCTGTTTGCAGATAATCAATCGCGTAGCCCGTGTTAAAAGACAACTCAAAAATTTTCTTGATTCCCTCCGCCTCCCTAGGAAAATGGTCTATGAGAATGCCCTCCGCAGCCTCCCGGTTGGCCGGAATTGTTATGTCAATGTCGGGAAACACCGCCCTATAACAGTCCTCCAGACTCACAAATTTAACTCTGTCCATTACGCCCAATTCCTCAAGAAAGAGGCATAGCCCACTCTTCTCCTTCAAATTTAGCCCAGACATCTGGTGGAGAGCAATTTCAAACTCGAAGCGCCCCCTAACAAATGTTGAAGCGTAGCCTCCAGGCTGATTGTGGCGCTCTAAAAGCAATACGTTTAACCCATTTTTAGCAAGCGTCGCCGCCGAAGCCAGGCCGCCCAAGCCTGCACCTATAACTATTGCATCGTATCGGTCAGCCATAATTTTCCCTCTACTAACTTTCTTAACACACCTCCTAGAGCCAAATTTTCTATTTTAGATTTAATATTCTTTGGAACTGCCCATATTTTTATTTTACTTTTAAATTAGTGTCCTTCATCCTTTTTCCTGATTATTGCCTCAGCTGCAGCTTTACCGGATAATATGCAGTTTTCATAAGCTCCTCCAGGCTGGCTCCAAGCATTTGCCAGGTAAAGTCCTTTTAGGGGTCCCTCTTGAGGAAGTCTCAAGGGTGGAGATCCAGCGGTGGAGAAACTAAATCCAAGATAGGTTCCCCCATGGTTCCGGGTATATCTCATTATGGTTAAAGGTGTGAACACTTCTACCACTTCTATGTGTTCTCGAAGCCCCGGAGCCACCCTTTCTGCTTTTGTAATTAGTCTGTCTGCAAGTCTATTTTTTGTTTCTACGTATTTGTGGGGTGACAAATCGTACCAAGGATCAGCATAACTCGGGGCTGTGAGTGTAACAACTGAGGTGCCCGGCGGTGAGAAGTCGGGGTAGGCTAAGTTGTATGTGGTGATTAATTGGTGTTCTGGCTCTTCTAGGGTAAAAGCTTTTTGGTAGGCTTTGTCAAAGTCTGGATGGTCGTTTAAACCTATTTCAAATTCTTTTATCCCAAGCTTATTATGTGGAACATCGAGCCCTAAGTAAACTCCAATGAGGGAAATTCCCACTTCATTTGACCTGAGTTTATCAAAATATGTGCTTGGTATTTTCTCTGCTCCTATTAGGTCTAGTGACATGGTTATCGGGTTAGCATTGGAGACAATGAAATCCGATTTTATCTGTTCACCGTCATCTGTTATAACCCCAGTTACTTTGTCTCCCTCTGTGAGTATCTTCTTAGCCCCGCAGCCGAGGCGCACTTCACCTCCATACTCATTGATAAGCTCCACAAAGGCCGCGGCTAGGCCGTGAGATTTCTCTTTGGGTTGTGCTCCACCATAGTGGAATAGATGGGACATGGCAACTGCAAAAATTATGTAGTCCACCTTTTTGGGTGGTAGACCCAGGAACATCCATAACTGGGAAATTATTGCTCTTACGATGGGATTCTTAACTTCGGGATACATTATGTCGGCACAAGTTTTTCCCAAGTAACCGAGCAGGTTTTTTGAGAGCTCCTCCTGAGTGAGGCTGGGGTCTCCTTTGCGGAACTTGTTTATGGTTTCGAAGGTTGCAAACATCCGGTTTAGAAATTTTGTTATGTCTTCGCTGTCCTTGGGAAAATTTTCCTTCAACACGTTTTCAATATTTTCTTTACCGGTGGGTAGAGTGATTTCAAAGTCTGGAAATACACATTGGTAAACGTTCTTCAGTTTTGTGAATCCCACCTTCTTGGTAATTCCCAATTCCTCAAGGTAGGGAATAAGATTTCCAGTTTTCCTCTCCAGATCTGTGCCAGAAAGCATATGGAGTGAAGAGTCAAATTCGAAGCGCCCCCTAACAAAACCAGTGGCGCAACCTCCGGGCAGCTCCCTCTTTTCAAGTAGGAGAACACTCAGCCCACTCTTAGCTAACAGAGCAGCAGAGGAAAGACCACCAAGACCACCGCCTATGACTATCACATCATACTTATCAGGCATTTTTCTCTCTCTCCATTTCAAAGCCAGTACAACAATTTTTTGAAAAAGGCCTTCTTTTCAGATTCTTGATTTTAGTCTTTTAGGTGGAAAAATTATTTATGCATATTCTAAGCGCAATCCTAAAATTTTAGCATCGATTTCTAGTAGCTAACACCCCTAAAAACTTCATAAAAGAGCATGGGAATGAAACATACCGCCTATTTCGTCGCCTTAGGGACTAAGAATTAAATTGTAAAGGTGGAGGAGTACGTTTTGTCCAAAGTTTTAATCGTTTATTGGAGTAAGTATGGGAACACCAAACAGGTGGCTGAAGCAATAGCTAAAGGTATTAATGAAGCGAAAAAGGCTGAGGTAGTGGTCAAGATTGTTAAAGACACCAAACCCGAAGAAGTCCTAAAGTACGATGCTTTAATTATTGGTTCCCCAAATCATGGGGGAGGACCTGTGGGGGGCATCAAGAATTTCTTAAAAAAACTAGAGAAAATTAACTTGAAAGAGAAGTCAGCTGCCGTTTTTGACACGCATGCCAGAGATGACATTAAAACGGTTCAAAAAATGGAGAAACAAATACGGGAAAAACTTCCCAGCCTAAAACTCGTAGCTCCGGGCTTAGCAGCGCAAGTCAAGGGATATTTGAAGGGCCCACTTGTTGAGGGGGAACTCGCCAAAGCTGAAGAATTCGGAAAAAACATTTCCCAAAAGATTTAAAAAAGGCACATTAAAAAAGCCTTCAAGGAAGTGAGTCTAGCAACTTTTAACCCGCTGTTTTTTATTTATTATTGTTTTTGTTGCGTCGTAGGTAGAGTATGAAAAACAAAAAGCCAGCAATTGCCATGACCAGGGCGAAGAGCATGGTGTATCTGTATCCCCATATTTGGCTGATGACTCCTCCTATTATGGGCCCTACAACGGTTGAGAGGCTTAGTGTGAAATTGAGTAGGCCTACTGATGTTCCTCTTTCGATTCCGCTTTCGGCTACAAATTTTAGGGAGCCTATATAGAGTAGTGACCATGAGAGGGCTAGAACTAGTTGTATGGGGATTGTCTGCCAAAAGTTTTGTGCAGCGAAGTATAGGGCGAAGGTTAATGCAGAGAATGAGAGTCCTCCGACAACTAGGGATGTGCTTTTGAATCGGTCTAGGGGTCTCATTATGAAGAATTGACCGATGGAATTTATTGCGTATAGCATTCCTATCCAGAGCTCGTTTGCACCAAGCTGGCTTAGGAAAAGTGGGAAAATTATCCATGTAGCGTATGCACCCGTGTGCCTCATGAAGAAAGCTATGTAGATGGAGATATTTCTTTTAATTACATTTTTGGGAAACATTGGTACTTTGAGTCTAACATCTGGTATTGACATTTTGAGGGCCATTAGAAAACCCAAAAAGAAGAAAATGCCGGCCAATACAAACACTTGCCAGTAGACTGCGACGATGCCCGCCAAGAGGTTACCCACACCCCAACCTAGGGAACCGTAAGAGACAAATTTGCCCATTTTTCTCTTTATCTCGTAGCCATAGGCGATTAAGGCTTGGGGATAGATTCCCACACAGAAACCCGCCGCCGCCCAAGTCATTGTAAAGATTGTACTGTTGGGAGCCAAAGGCTGCAGGGAGAACAACAGTGCGGATGATAACAGGCCAGCTACTAACAATGTTTTTCTTCCCGTAACATCAGCTGCTCTACCAAAAATGTAGTTGGAAATGAGCTGGGCTAACCCGAAAAGGGTGCCAATCAGGCCTATTTGGGTGTCGGTGGCACCCAAATCTTTAGCAAAGAGGGGAATAATTATGAAGCTGGTGGCTACAGAAACATTGGCCAAAAACATTATGGCGTTAGGCTTAAACATCGAAACCTGGTTAGCCTCTACTTGTTCAGTCTCCGACTTTTTCCCGAACACTCTGCTTAGCAGGTTACTCTTCACCATTTGCCCTTCATCTTTTACCCTTTATATATGGATTCGAGAATATTTTTAAGAATAAAACTGTAAACGAACAAGCTTTAATTCTTTATGGTAAACCCAAGACACACTATCCATAAAAAATAAGAGAAAACAAGTATAAAACTTATGATTTTCCTAAAAATAAAAGAAAAAATACTTAAAAAAATAGGTTTAAGGAACCCATCTGATGAAGCGTGCTTGTTACCGATTCATATTTTTTTGGCTCTCGCAGACACGTCTTGTAGTATCAGGTTCAGTAGTTTTATCAGCTCCATATTTGTGGTGTATATTCCCAAGGGCTCTGGCGCTGCAACTGCTAGGATCATTTCTTCACTGTCCCGGTTGAAAGCGTACACGTTTCCCGAATAGTGTTTGATTTGTATGTTTGGCGAGGATATTGGTAGAGCCTTCCCCTCCACATCTGAAACCAATATAACTCTCTGTCTGGGTATCTGCGACAGTTCACTTAAGGGTACGTCCTCTAGGGAGGGTGTTAGGATTGTTATGGTGCTCTTGGTGTTTCTTATGAAGGTTTTTAGCAGGTTGAGTATTTGCTCCCTTCCCACCACCCTCTCGGTGTCTTCGAAGGGTTTGGGCTCTATTTCCTCGGCTAGTTTCATTATTCTGGTAATTAGTTTCAGAGTATCCTGAGTGTTTTTTATGGCTTCATTTATTTTCTCAGGGATTTCTTCCGCGAAGCTGTTTAGGGCAAGGGTCGAGTCCCTCTCGTTTTCTTCAATGTTTATTTTGGTTAGGGTTATGGTTTTGCTTATTTCTTTTAGGTATTTTGAGGTTGCTTCTTGAAACTGTTGATTCAGAGACTGTTCCATAGTTGAGTAGAATGAGTTCAGGGCCTCCCCAAGTGAGGTGCAACTATCCTTTACGCTTTCAATGGTTTCATAGGTTTTGGATTTGAGGTCAGAGTGTCTTTTTTCAAATAAAAGACCCAAGTCTCTTTCAAAATCCAAGAGTTTGGTTTGAAGGCTTGCAAAGGGCTTATCCGTTATTCCAGCAATGCTTTCCAGTTCGGTTTCTGCAGCGTCTCTGCTCTCCCTACCATGTTTGTCCAGTGTGGACAACAAATCGTACTTCATTTTCTCCACGTAACTAGGCAATTCTTGACCGATGGCTGATATCACCTCCTTCACTCCCTTTAGCACCTTATCCTGTTTATCCCTAACCTCGTTCTTGGTCTTGACCAAGTTTTCCTCGAGTTTTTCTTTAAGCTCCATGAGTTGTTTTCTGAGCACTTGGAATTCTTGTTCTATGCCGGAGGACACATCCTTCTGCTTTACGCCCACCAGTTTTACAGCCTTCTCAACGTGGCCATTTAGACACTCCTTCAAATTGGAGTGAAACTCTTCCAGCCTTTGGCTAGTTGCGTCCATGGACTCCTTTATCTGGGTTTCCAAGCTTTTTTCAAGAGCCTCCCTCTCACCAGATATATCCTGGATAATCTGGCTTCCAAGGGTAGGAGCCTCGCTGGCTATTTTATCCGCAAATATTTCCAAATCCGCCATCGACTCTGCTGAGAATTTTTGTATTTCTTCTCTTGAAGCTAAAATTTCGCTAACAGTTTGCCTAGTCTGTGTGAAAATTTTTTGGGCCTCTGTGTTTGTGTTTTCCAGCGTTTTCTGGAGGCCTTCGGTGGTTTCCTCAAGTGAACTCTTTAAAGTTTCAGAGAGGCTCTCCACGGTGCCTTTAAACTGGCCCACAGTGTTTTCAATCAGTGCGTTGGAATGGGCTCTTACTGATGTTAATACTTCGCTGAGGTTCTGCGAAGCTTGACTGAGTTGCTGCGTCGCCTCACTAAGCATCTTCTCTCCCTGTTGGCTCATTCTCTGAGACAAGTTGGAGCATTGTTTCAGAATGTTTTCCTTTCCCTTTTTAATCGTATCCCCAATGCCTCGCTCCAACTGGCTTCTGAGAAATAACATGTTTTTACTCTTTTCACTTAAGGTATTGATTGTTTCCTCCGAAAACTTATTCAGCACAGTCTCAGTTTGTTCCTTGAAGCCATGTTGCTCTTCCAATATTTTCTTAATTTCGTTCTTCACAGATTCATGCATTGCTTGAAAGGTTTCAACTATTTTTCCAATCTTTGATTCCAGGTCGCCCAGTAGTGTTTTTATTTGTTCAGCTTTGTCTGACACTTCTTCAGTGGCATATTTTTCGGTGCGTTTAACCATTTCATTGCTTTCTGTAACCAGGGATGCATTGAGTTCTTCTAGTTGTTTAGAGAAGGAATCTGTGGTCTCGCTCAACTTTGAGTGATGATTGGAAATTAGAGTGTTCAATTTTTCCCGTAGGTCATCCAAATTTGTAGCTTGAGTTAAAATGGAGTTAAGTCCTTGAAGAGAGTTTAGATTTGTTTCAGTGACCAGCTTGGCGCTGTCTGAGACCAGCATGTAACTGTTTTCCAGCACACTCTCGACTCGGCTAAAAAGGTTACCCAACTGTTCCTGAACATCTGAAGAAATGGCAGTTGTGGTTTCATAGTTTTCAATCATTGCCTTCTGTAAAACTTCAGAAGTTTCCTCCAATTGCTCGGTGATCTCAGTTTTTACTGATCCAAACGCTGTTAAACAGCTGTCCCTATAGCTCATCGTATGGCTTGATGTGTCCTTTATGATCTTCTTTATTTCTTGAAGACAGCTGTCTACTTGTTTGTCAACCTCTAGGAATGATTCACCCAAACTGCTCTCACTTATGTTCTTGAGATTGGTTATCTCGGAGTTCACAACCTTTTCATAGGTTTCTTTTACTGCTTGATCAACATCCCTCTTAGTTTGAGTGTCTTGGTCGATAAATAGGCGAATTGCTTTTTCAATGCTTTTTCCGAGGGATTCTCTAATGTAGGTTAGACTCCTGTCAAGCTCATCGAGAATATTTGTAGAAACCATGCTAATGTTCTGATTAACATCATTAACAGAGTCACGCAGCTCACCTTTTAGACTCATAATTTCCTTTTTACTTGCAGCGATTCTACTTATGAGCTCCTCTGTTTCTTCTTTATCTAGTGAGAACTTTTTCTTGTCGCCCGACTTGTCTTCGATGTACTGGAGGATGTCAATCATTTTGCTAATTGCAGTGGTGAAGGTCTCTTCAAAACTGGTCATTTTACTCTTTTGAACCGCAACACTATCTGTAAAGTTAACTGATAGATTTTTTTTCAGAGACTCAGACTCAGAAGCGAAGCTAGACACAAAGTCCTCCAGTTGTTTCTTGGTTAACTGCGTCCTCCTCTCCAGATACTCACCAATTTTTCCCACCAGATTCTTGTCCGCTTCGCTTACCCCTTTTAGAATATTCTCTATACCTGCTCTGAATTCTTTAAAGACGCTATCCTTTCTGTCTTTTAAGCTTTGCTTTAGAGATTTGGTCCTTCCCTCTATTTCTGCCCCTTTTGTTTCCAGCTCACTCTTCACCTTTTGGAGTTCCTCACTTAGAGATGCTTTTAACAGTTTTTCCTGCTCCCCCAGAAATTCACCAATTTTCTTCAGTTTCTCTTTTATTTTGTCCGAGTCTATGGTCTTTTTTGTAAATAAAGCCTCTTCCCACTCTTTGACCTTTTTCTCCAAGTCCTCTCTCAACTGTGCGAGACTTTCACTAAGCTCTTTTTGGTTGGTTCCAAGAGTTGATGCAACCTGCTGAGTCTGCGCATTTACTTTTTCTTCTACGCTCGTCCGAGTTTTGTTAAAGGACTCCATTATGTAGTTAACCTTGTTCTCCAATTCCTCAATTGCTTGTTTTAGGGTTTCATTGATTTCCACCAAGTAACTGTCCCTAAGGACTGTGATTCGGTCACCGACACTCTTTGCCAGATTCCCGAATCTCTGTAGCATCTGGTCGCTTTGTTTACTAAATTCTTGAACCAAATTTTTCTGAAGTACACTTAGTGTGCCGCCGAATTCTTGAGCTGCATCTTTGACTAAGTTTTTCACAGCTTCATTAGTCTGGCTAGTTACAGAGTCGGAAGCCTGTTTTGACCAGTCATCGAAACCAATCAAACTATTTTCCTGAGCATCCAAAACTTTGTTGAAATTGTCCAAGGAATTTTGCACTGCTTCCTTAAATGTGTCCTGAAGCTTGTTGAGAATGGCGACCTGTTCTTTCACGTAGTTTTCCACTTCGCTCATAACCATTGCGGAGTAGCCTTCGAGAATATCTGTGGTGGACTTTTCAATTATTGTTCCCTGTTCTTCCACAGTTCTCATAAGAGACTCGTTTAAGTTTTGGGAAGCTTCCCCCACTAAGTTTATGCTAGTTTGGATTCTCTCCCCCAATTTTATTAGGTTACCGTCCAAAGAGTCAGCCATTTGTTCCCATTGTTTTGAAATCTGGGATACTGTCTGCTCAAAAAGGGCTCCTTGCTCACCCACATATTTACTGAGTGTGGATGTGATATCTTGCATCCTCTGCCTTAATGTTTCAAATGATATGGCTAGTGCGCTGAGGGATTCTGTGGTTTCATCCTTATATTTCTCAACTATGCGTAGGGCTCCTAGTTGGAAATTGTTTATGAATTCTTTTATCTTGGAGGTTACTCTTTTTGATTCTCCAAGTATTAGCTCTTTGAGCTTTGTGGCTTGAACTTTGACCTTTTCCTCAGCCTCTCCCATGAAGCTGACTAATCTTTTCTGATTCAAATCAAGGCTTTTTCCAATATACTCTAGAAGTGCCGAGTTAACGTCCCGTACCTTTGATAGTTGAGTTTCAGTTAGGGGCTTCAATTCCTCCACAAATTCTGAAACTACAGATATGACGGCCTTAGCAATTTTTAGGGTGTTATCCTTTATGGTGTTTAGTGATTGAAGGTTAATCTCTCTAACTCCTTTTAGAGATTGGTCTAGGGTGTAATCTACGTTTGAGAATAGGGATGTGAGTTCAGAGTTTGTTCTTGCGGATAAATCTACTATCCTCGTTTCTGTAGTTTTCAAAGTATCATTTACAGCGGTTTCCAGCTTTTCTTGGAACTCATTTAAGGAGATTCTTGTATGTTCTATGAAATCTTTCAATACGCTCTCAGAGGTATCCTTTAACCGATCTATGTCGCTTCGAAACATGTCCACTGCTTCTTTAGCCCTATTGACGAGAGTCCTTATTATTTCTCGGGAGTCATTTTCGTGATGTTCAAGCATTTGTGTCAGGAGTTCTCCAATGCTTTGTGATTGTTGATTGGCTTCGATTTGGAAATTGTCCAGAGAGCCTCTGGTTGAAGCCAGAAGCTGGCCTAGCAGTTGAGAGCTGCTGTCTTTAACCTCCCTCAAATGACTGGATAAGCGCTCATCGAGCTGAGATTTGAGAGAAGACACGCTCCTATTAAGATGGTCGATGGCGCTTTTGGCACGTTCCACCATGTTTTTTTTCAAGTTTTCCAGCTTTAACTGAAGTGTTTCGGCAACCATACCAGTAAGAGCTATGCGGGGTGTTAAAGCAATGTAGAAGTCGATTTTCCCCGGAATTTTTTTAACAACTCCCATAGACTCCAGTTTTTCAAGCTCCCGCGTAACTTCCGGAATAGTTAGATTCGTATAAACTGCCAATTCTGAGGCTGTTTTTGCACCCAACCCCACACACGTTGCGTAAACTTTTGCCTGTACGCCGGTTATTCCAACATCCTTCAGAGTGTCTTCCCAAACGGACATTTTAAGCTCCCCCTACTTTTGAGATTTCTTTTTCGACGGCCTCTAATTGTTTTTGAGCATCGCTCACAGTCTTCAAAAAGTTTGCGAGGCCCTTTGATATTGTCCCTCCACTCTTTTTTACTTCACCCTCAACAGAGGAGAGGCTGGTAATGAGCGTTTTAATGTTTTCCTGTATACTGCTCATCCCCTCCTTCAATTCTTTAAGCAACTGGTTTCCCTGCTCTGATAATTCACTGCTTGTTTTTTCACCCTGCTCCGAAAGTTTTTTAGAAATACTTGTGTAGGAACCTTCAAGGCTTTCCTTCACCTTTACCTTAACAGAAGTCAAGTTGGGTTCAGCGTCCTCAGCCACACTTTTTATATGTTCGCTCAGGGAAGATTTTTCCACCTCTGCTGTTTCCAAAATGCTCGACTTGCTCTCCTCCAGCTCCTTCTTGAGACTATTTATACTATTTGTGACAATGCTTTTTAGGGAGGACTCCAATTTTTCAACAGACTCTATGGTTGTTGAGGAGCTCCCATTTATTCCCTCATCCATTTTTTGTTGGAATTCTTTTACCAGATTTTCAATACTTCTTCCCAGATTCTGGTCCAGTTCCTGTAATTTCTTTATAAAAGCTTCCTGTGCTTCTGCCGTTCTCGTCTTGGTTCCTTCAAGAATTTGGCCAAATTTCCCTTTTGATTCTCCAACGTCTCTAACTACTCTTTCTATGGATTGCTCTATTTCCGTGGTTATGCTTGTTGATGCACTCTCCCCAATTTCACCCATCAATTCGCTGGTATTTTTAATAAGTTCTGAGGCCTTGCTTCTAAAATCAGTATTCTGAGATAGGACTAAGGCTTGGTTAGAGTCAATGGCGCTCCTGATATTGCTTGTGACACTGTCTTTAATGGACTTGTTCTTTTCGACATACCCCTCCAAAGACTCAGACAATTTTTCCAAGAATGTCTTCATAACCCCATCAAAATCCTGCTTTGTTCCTGCCAGTCCAGAATCGAAATCAGACTTTATGAGTGAGGCGCTATCATAAAAGGATTTAACAGACACTGTTGCCATTTGTGCGAATTGCTCCTCATAATTTTGGAGAACCGACTGAATCTCCTTCAGCTGAGAAACAAGCATTTCATTAATATTAGTATTTATTGAGTCTACTAATTTGGATATTTGTTCCAACGCCTTTGAGAGATCCTCTTTTATTTGTTCCTGTAAAGTTTGCACACTTCCCTCTAGCCGTTCTAGTTGACTTACAAGTTGGGAGGAGAGACCGGAAAGCAAGTTCTCTACATTCTTAGAGAACTCTTCCTCCTTTGAACTGACTACTTCAGAAAGTTTGTCTCTCGCTCTGTTGCTTATTTCTTCGATTTCCTTGAATTTGGCTTCCGCAATGCCTTTTAGTTCGGCTTTTAACTCTTCCTTCACTTTCTCAAGAAGGGATGTGGCTTCTTCAAATTTTTCGTCCACATCGCTCTTAAGCCCCTCGTGAGACTCAGCCACCTTACCTTTATACTCATCGCAAATCTTGTCTAGAGCGCGTATGGTTTCTGAATCCAGTGTTTCCAGTCTATTTTTCATCTGGAGGACTATGGATTCAGCTCTCTTTTTGGCGTCCGCAAATATGGATAAGAGATCATCTTGATGTTTGTCTAAAATTTCAGATGCCTGTGTTCCAAAATCCGTGATTTGATTCGTAAAGCTTGCATAGTTTTCTTTTATTTCGTTGCCTTCTTCCTCTTCAAACTTTTGTATACTTGAAAGGAGTTGGCTGCTTAACTCTTTGGAGACCTTTGATAATAGTTCCTCCTGCTTCTTTCTATTTTCTTGGGTTCTGGAGCGAAATTCCGCCGCGGATTCACCAATCTGCGAAATCATGGAGCCTAGTTGAGTGTCTAGGTTTGATTCTGTGTTTGTGATGCTTTGATTGAAACTGCTCTTTGAAGCCTCGATTTTCTCCGTGATTCTGCTATCTATTTGTTTCAGGTTTGCAAGTAGCTCCTCAGTTATGCGGTCAATTCCCTGGCTGAGAACGTCAACCTGTGTGTTAATTTCTTCCCTTAGGCTTGTTTCCATCTCCTGCATCCATTTGATGACATTGTTTTCCGCATCCTTGAGTGAAGCTAAAAACTTCTTCCTTAATGCATCCTCATTCGTCTGCAACTGTTTGGATGTGGTTTTCAATTTTTCAGATGAGGAACCAATTTGCTCGGTTAGGCTGGTAAATGTTTGATCCAGCCTTGTCTCCAAGTCCTTGACGCTATTTTTTGTCTCTTCTAAGGATTCCCTTCTGGCTGCAACCTTCTGCTGAATTTTTTCCATAGATTTCATTCCTCCTTAATCATGACTTTTTCATTTAAAGCCTCAAACTCTTTTAGAAAAATCGGCTGCTTGCTAAAGGCGTTTGTAGCCTTTTCATATAGCCTCTTAATTCTATCCTTGTCCCCAGCTCTCAGGAAGTGTTCAAAGGCCTTGTGGTAAAAAACGCGTGCCATCATTTTTAAGCCTTTAGCATCATAATCGTCTCCGATTTCTTCATAGATTAGAGCCACACTCCTAGCGGTGGAGCGGGCCTTCCACTCCACACCCGATGCTGCAAAGAGGTCTGAGGCGTGGGAAAGGAGGGATCGCGAATAGAAGTGTTTACCCCTATCCTCAAAAAGTTTGGCGGCCTTCTCCAGAATCATTCCCGCCCGTTCCATATCTCCCAACCTCTCATAAATACTTGCAGTTATCCGGAAGAGCTGAAACGATTCACTGTAAAGCTTCTTTTCTATGGCAGAGTGCGCATAAACCTCGGCGTTTGCAGCAACCTCTAAGGCAAGAGCCGGTTTATCCTGAGAAATCAACATGTTCGCTGAATCCCTCAACCATTCAAAATAAATGCGATCCAACCTTTCCCCAGTTTCTATTATCCTTCCAATAACCTTCAACACTGTTCTTGCTCGGCCATAAATCTGATCCACGTTTACAAGAAGCCTCAACATTTCATAGATGGCTTCGGACTTGAGCCACGCCGTGGACTCATCAACCTCTACTATACCCTCCTTAACAAGCAGGTTTAGCGCCTCCCTGCTAGTTTTCTTATCACCCTCCTGACCGATTTCCTCCAGAGGAAGCATGTTAAATTTTTGCGAAACAATTCTATCTATTACAGTCTCCTTTTCCACAGTAAGATCAGTTAAAGCATTGAGAGCGTTGTCTTGGATCCTGCTATTTACCAGTCGAAAAATCTCCACGCTTGGCTGAGCCCCACTCTTACCTATTTCCCGCAGCAAGCCACACATATACAAAGCTAGCTTGAATGGGATACCTCCTGAAGCCTTGGTTAATTCCTCCTTAAGAGCATCATCAATCTTGATTCCGGTTGAAGCCTGATATTTCTGTATTAACAGTCGAATATCCTGTGTGGGGAAAACGTCCAACTCAACAATATGAAAGAGTTGTGGCTTATCACCCACCAAAACCTCCAGAAACCGCCTATCCACGCAGATCACAAAAAACAAGTTAAACTTCATTTCGACCAGTTTGGCTGCGACCTCTCTTAACAGGCGATAAGCCGTCTCGTAACCCAACCAAGCGAAACGCTCAAAATCGTCGCAGAAAAACATTAAAATCTTGCGAAGCTTTTCCTGAACCTTATCCATATCCTCAAAAAACTGCTTCAAAAAATATTCCAGCTCAGCATCCCCAATCTCCTTAGACAATGGAGGAGGCGCAACATACTTTTTTTCTCCCATAAACTTTTTCCTAGCCTCAGGAGCATAACCATCAACAGTCCTTTTGACATCATCGAAAAACACTCTCACACCAGCCGCTGAGACCCTTCTTAATAATACTTCTATGCCTTCCTTCTCCGCTATCTGTGCAAACCTTTTAAGCAGGGAAGACTTTCCAATACCTGGAATACCAGTGATAACAAAAATCCTTCTATCTTCAGAACCAGTCTTGGCCCGAGAAATAAAGTCCTGAAACAATCCAATTTCTCTGGTTCTACCCGTAAAAAGCTCCCTATCAGCTGGTTCAACACAACTAATTTTCTTCTCCAAAACAACCACCAATCAAAAATTAACACTAAACAAAAATAATAGAAAAAAGTATAGATAAACATTTTTTATATAGAAAAAAGAAGAAAAATTCAGAATACGTTTTACAAAAACATTATTATGATCATTTAAGCATAAAATCCGAATGAGCTTAGAGAGGAGGAAACAGTCCTGAGGGCAAATCTAAATGGATTTCAGATGTACTATGAAGATGCGGGTAAGGGAGCACCCGTAATCTTTATTCACGGTCTGGGAGGAGATTCCAAAGAGTGGAAGCTCGTTATACCTGAATTGTCAAGAGAAGCTAGATGTATTACTGTTGACCTGAGGGGACACGGACACTCAGATAAGTCTAACGAACCTTATACACAATCTCTTTTCGCCAAGGACTTAATATCTTTATTAGACTACTTGAGTATAAATTGCGCATACTTTTGCGGCGCCAGTATGGGAGGATACGTAGCCCAAAAAGTTGCTTTAAGTCACCCCCAAAGAGTAAAAGGACTAATACTGGTAGGCTCAGCCCCCTACATCCCAGAGCAAACCGTAAAAGTTTCGGGAAAATGGGCAGAAACCCTCTTAACACGAGGGTTGGAAGCCTTCATAGAAGCCCAAATCAAAGATGTTTTTCATCCAGCCTTCGCCAGACGCAACAAAGAAGTAATTGACCTCTTTCGGGAAAGTAAGAGGAAACCACCCTCCGAAGTTTCAGGTCTAATAAATAAAGGTATGCAAATTGAACCCATAGACTTTCGAAAAAAGCTAAAAGAAATAAAGGCACCCACCCTAATTATCCATGGACGCGATGACAAAATAGTTCCAGTGGAATGCGCTGAACTTATGCACAAGCAAATTCCCAACTCCCAACTGGCAGTCCTCCCCCTTTGTGGCCACTTACCCACGATGGAACGCCCAACATTTTTTGCTGATCTACTGCTCTACTTCATAGAAAAAACAGAGAGGAAAACCGAAAGCAAATGAATCATTCATTATTCAAAAGGCTACCCAAAGAAGTAAATGGGCGTCCTAAAAAACCACTTCACACTGTTGCCGTATTGTATAAATTTTTTTAAAGACACTTTAGCCCATATAGACTCTGTAGAGTCTATTTTTTGAGTGTGAATATGCACCACGACTCGCATATCCAAAATTAGTTTTAGTCCCAAAAGTTTAATGCTGCTTCAATAGAGGAAAAATTTGTGTTTTTATTGGGAGGATTTGCTTAGTTCTCTTATTCTGGACTGTATGAACTCTAGAACCTTCGCTTCGCTGTATTTTTTCTCTTCTTGTTGTTTTTTCAAGAGTTCTTTGATTGATTTTATAAGTTCTTCCATATTTAGGGGTTTAAGGAGGTACCTATCGGCGTTCCTGTTTACGGCTTCTATGGCATTCTGCATAGATGGATAGCCAGTAATTATTATTTTAGCCATTTTCGGGATTGTTTCCTTCATCATGCTCAACAATTTTGTTCCCTCCATGTCTGGAAGACGAATGTCCACCAGTGCGAGGTTGTAGAAATTGTTTTCAGTTTTTTCTATCGCCTCCTTTCCGCTCCTAGCGGTGTCAACAATGTAGCCTTCTTCCTGAAGTATGGCAGTCAGAACTTTTCTAATGCTTTCATCGTCGTCAACAATAAGAATCCTGGCGGATTCACTCATACCTTTCCACCTTCCTTAAGTTTTTGTTTAACTGGAAGTGTTATCGTGATGGTTGTGCCTTTTCCAAACAAACTCTCCAAGAGAATAGAGCCTCCATGAGCTTCCACCAAGCGTTTACAGATTGGTAAGCCCATCCCAAGCCCCCTTGCCTTTGTAGTGAAGAGTGGACTCCAAATTTTGTCCAAAAGCTCAGGAGGCACTCCCCTACCGGTGTCCGCAAAAATTATTTTCAAGTTCTCACCCACCAGTCTAACCTCTATTTTGAGCACTCCACCCTCTGGCATAGCATCAACAGAGTTTTTAATAAGGTTCACAAACACCCTCTCCATTTTCTCAACATCAACCATAACTAATGGATCATCAATAATCACTTTTAACACTTGAACATTAGGTGGTACATCGACCAAACTTAAAGCCTCATCTACAACTTTTTCAATACTGGTCTCAGCGAGATTCAGTTGAACCTCTCTTGAGTACTCCAGAAGGTCCTCCACTATTTTATTAGAGTATTGTATGTCCTTCTCAATTAGCTTAAACATTTCAGCTGTTTTCTCATCCATAACTGACGCCAGCTTCTTTTTCAGGTAATAAACGGCGCCAGCAATGCCCGTTAAAGGGTTGCGAAGGTCATGCCCCACCATCATTGCCACCTCACCTATAGTTGCCAGTCTCTCCGATTTAAGAAGAGCCTCCTCCATCAGTTTGCGTTCTGTTATATCTTTTATTACTGCCACAAAACCTATGGGGTTACCCAAAGCATCCCTCAAAACACTTGCAGACAATTCCGCCGGAAATTCGCGTCCATCCCTAGTCAAAAGAGTATACTCAAGATTAACTACGGAACCTTGCTCCAAAGTTTTTACCATGTTAAGTTTGGCCCTATCCCTATCTTTTTCCGCAAAATACTTGAAGGCATTTTGACCAATAGCCTCCTCCTTAGATGAGAAACCATGAATTTTCAAGGCTGCCTGATTGCATTCAATCACATTTCCATTCAAGTCAGTAACAGCAATAGCATCCGGAGATGAGGCCAGAATGGCTCTAAGTTTCTCCTCGCTCTCCCTTAACTCCCTAGTTCTTTCTTCTACCATTTCCTCCAAGCGCTCCGCATATTCCCTCAACTTCTTCTCCAATCTTTTACGTTCAGCTATGTTTCTTATGAAGACTAAATCTGCAGGTCTCCCCTCAAAATTAATGCGCGCCGCATTTATCTCCACTGGTAGGCGTTTACCTTCTTTATTTAGGATTTCAAGCTCATATATTTGTGGTGCTTCTCTCCCCTCTAATCGATCATTGTATCTTTTGAGGACAAGTTCCCGGTAATCAGGAGCGATGAAATCTAAAAAATAAGCGCCTTTGATTTCCTCAGGTTTGTATCCCACAAGGTCTATGGAAGCAGTGTTGATGAATTTTAGTACGCCATCCTGTATTATTATTATACCATCCTTTGAGTTCTCAACTAGAGCAGAATATTTAGCCTCCGATTCCCTCAGCGCCTCCTCCGCACGCTTACGTTCAGTAATGTCTCTTGACACTCCAATTATAGCTATAGGCTTCCCATGCGCATCGAAAATTAATGACATATTGGTTTCTGCTGGGAATACAGTGCCATCCCTTTTAATTATTTTATACTCAATGTTGTGGGCACTACCCGTTTCAAGAAGTTGTTGCATAATCTCTGTTTCTGCGCGTCGTCGGTCTTCAGGAGCTATAAATTCAAAGCCACTTTTCCCAATAATTTCCTCCTCCGTTTCGTATCCCAGTGTCTTTAAACCCTGCCTGTTAACCATAAGTATTTTCCCATCTAGATCGGTGAGCGTGATTGGATCGGGCGAGGTCTCAATCAAACTACGGTACTTTCCCTCGCTTTCCCGTAGAGCCTCCTCTGCACGCCTACGCTCGGTGATTTCCAATGTGATCTCAACAACACCTATGAGGTTTCCCTTTTCATCTTTAACCGGATAACCTCGTATAAACCACACCCTACCATCAGGAGTAGTCATTTCTCCCTCTTCTGGTTTGCCCGTTTCTAAGGCTTTTACCACTGGGCAGTCCACACAGGGTTCGCTGCGCTTCTGCCAAACCTCATAGCAAAAGTGTCCCACAAGTTGGTCTGGTGTTAAAGAAACGGATTGGCCCGCGGCCCTGTTTGTCCATATAATCCTACAATCTTTATCTTGATAAACAACATGCTCAGATATGCTCTCCAAGATTAGTGCTTTTTCCCGCTCAGCCCTTTTTAAAGCCTCCTCTGCACGCCTACGCTCGGTGATTTCCAATGTGTTCTCAACAGCACCTATGAGGTTCCCCTTTTCGTCTTTAACAGGATAACCTCGAATGAGAAAAACTCTCCCATCTGGAGTAGTCTTTTCTCCCTCTTGTGGTTGACCCGTTTCTAAAGCTTTTTCCACTGGGCAGTCTACGCAGGGTTCGCTGCGCTGCTGCCAAACCTCATAGCAATGGCGTCCCACTAGTTGTTCTGCTGTCAAAGAAATAGATTTGCCTGCAGTTCTATTTGTCCAGATAATCCTATGATCTTTATCTTGATAAATAACATCTTCGGCTATACTATCTAAGATTAGTGCTTTTTCCCGCTCAGCCCTTTTTAAAGCCTCCTCCATTCGTTTACGCTCAGTTATGTCTATGATGATTCCCCTTAAGCCCACACGCTTATTTTCCCTAATTATGGGGTTGACGTGTATTATGACTGGGAAGGTGCTCCCATCCTTTCTCCGAGCTGTATACTCAATACCTCCCAGATTTTCTCCCTCAAGTACCCTTTGGATATTTTTCGCAGCTCTGTCCAAATCTTCGGGAATTAACATTTGGAAAACATTTAAACCTCTATCAAAATCTTCCCGCGTGTAACCAAACGCTTCAAAGGCGTAGCGGTTAGCAAATGTAATGTTGCCCTTATCGTCCGTTTCACAGACAATTTGAGGTAAAGAATCAACAAATTCACGGTATCTCTCCTCGCCCAAAAGAGAATTCTCCATTCTCCCACCCTCAATTATTTCACGCTGTAGTTGCCCATTAGCGCATGATAGTTTGGCAGGATCCATGTCCCACTACTTCCTCCAACTTTCTTTTTACACTCCCTATAACTCTTTTTTGATGCACTTAAAATGGGGAATTCTAAAGATTCTTTGCAACACCTTTTGCTCAGAACCATAATCAAACTAACACCCATTGGAACCTTTTTGATGCATCCCTCATTATGAATAAACTCTTCTTCCACAACTACAAAGCCGCTATTTTTGCTTGCCTTTTCCAATGGAGCCACCGCTCCTCAACTCTTTTACGTAGTCTAGAAAGTCATAGCCTTCCTTCTCCTCGTATTTTAACCCGAGCGATGAATACAAGTTCTTCAAAACCTGTCCCTCGATAAGAGGAGATGCGAAACCGAAGATTTTCTTTAACGCTTCAACCAAACCCTTAACTCTCTCAAGACCCTCTTCGACCTTTGGGGAGTAGCTTTTAGCCGCGTATTGAGAAATAATATTTGCAGACTCTTCACCCAGAATCCTTTTCAATTTGCCAATAATTGTGCTCAGAACTAACTCGTCAATGCTTTTCCCGGTCGAGTATTCCGAACTGTCCTTATCGGAAGCCATCACGCTTCCATCCAAACAAATTTACTTTAATATTATACAGGTTTTCAAATAAGACTTTCCAATCAACCCTCCACACGACAATATTTGATAAAAATTATATAATGTGGATTGAGAAACCAGAGAAATTGTCGAGTGGTTGAATCTTTATAAGCGGACATCTTTGAGGAGGGTTATGATATTGTTTCTTCCCCGAGGCTCTCTCTTAATGAAGCCCTTCTTTTCCAGTATGGAAAGTGTAACGCTCACCTTGGCTTTACTGTAATTCGTAGCCTTCTGAATCTCCTTCTGTGTAACACGCTTATTTTCAGAGGAAGCAATAACTCGAAGAATCTCAATCTCAGCCTCGTTCAGCAAGGTCAGAGAAGTATCAGTCACCGTTTCAACCAATTTTGCCCTATGATAAAGATAGAAAGCAAACATTCCAACACCGAACCCCGCCAAAAAAATAGCAACAAGAAATAAAGGACTAAGACCAGAGGATGCAGCGTAAAAGATGGGAAAATAAAGTATTTGCGACCCAGAAGTTACATCTGATGGTTGGTATCGTACCACGAAAAGCTCAGTATAGCCCTCAGCCAACACTAGATTCCACTGAAAAATGAGAGAGGAACCATCTGTAAAGTTTAAACTATCTAGGGGATAAAGTGGATCCACACCTGAATACAAAAACCTCTCCGGCGGAAGCTTCACCCGGAAGACTATGTTAAGCATATTAGCATCCGCTCTGAGAACATAGGAGAACTGGGAATAACTGCTGGTTAGTGTAATAACTTGGGAGGTATCAAAATCCACAGTAAAATTATACAAATCATTAGGCTCAAGATTGGATACATTTAGACGAATGACGGTTTTGGTGGACAAAGTATCAACTATTGTATCATAAAGCGGCCCTGTTTTATTTTCCAGTTTGAGGTTTAAGATATTTGTTAAACTGAATGACACATTTAGCTCATCTATAGATGTGGTTCCCGTATTGTTTGCGGAAAAAAGGCATGAGAAATGGGCAGTATCATTACCATAAAGAATAACATTAAACTCCGCATCAACATACTCAAATGAAGAAGGAGATTTAGAAACCAGTAAAGGAGAACTATAGTAACCATCATAAAGAGAAGAAACGCATAGATAACCACTGGAAAATCGCCCACAGGGAATAACCACGAACCAAACAAAAAGCACCACAAAAACCAAAATTAAAAGGAACAACCTGTTAATATGAGGATTCAGCCCCACCGAATTTTTTAAGAGACACTGGCACACATCAAAACACCGTTGAACACACTTACTATTAATCTATATTTCAACCTCCAGAGTACTATAAGTTTTACCAATAAGGCACAAAATAAATCACCAAAATTTTGAACCAAACTTCATAAAGCATAACAAAAATAAAATAAACTTCCAAATTTACACAATTGACCTATGATAACATACGGTGATTCCTCCCTGTTTCGTTAACTCCCGCCATCATCCCAAAGGCGCTTTTTGATGCTTCTCAACCTTGAGAGGCGTGATGTATCCTTTGCGAACGACATATTGAATAATAGTCTCCCCGCCAAAAAACATCAAAGAAGCAGCGAATGAGAATACAGGAACCAGAGAATAACAAAAAGGTTTATTGCGTTTTCAGATAAATCTAGAAAAATTTTTGATGCCCATAAACAATGAATTAAACTCTTTTTCTTTTAAGATAGTAAAAGATGACAATTATTAGAGCGCCGACTGAAACTGACAAAATAGTAAGAGGGAATAAACCCACTGAGGATGTATAATGGTGCAAAACCAGAAACAGTGGCGGGACAAGTCCTTGAAAATTGTCAGAGGGCGGATTATGCATCGAGAATGAAGGATCCAAAAGGATGGTGTCGTTAAAATAGGGCACTGACAAATAGAGGTTAAAGGCTGTCCCATTAGTTCGGAGGGAGGAACTCAGAGGTTTAAGAGATTCTTGCCCTGTTATGGCCAAATTAAACCAACGTATCTCACCATGAGTAACATTATTAAGCGCTACAAGCGAAATTAAGCTTTCATTTTTATTACCGGGTACTGAAGGTACGGGGCAGGTGTCAAGCATAGGGTTAGAGCTGTCAATTTTGCTTCCATTGGCAAGCTGGAACAAATGTTTCTCATTTCCAGGCATCGCCTCACTCCTAAGAGTTATACCCAAAGCCAGCATTCTGTTATCATAGTCCCAATATCCCTCTTCAGGTGCCCACCTATAGTTAACAATCGAAATGAGGGTTTTAATCGTGTAGTCTCCAAGCACTGTGAAATTAATTTCGGGGTAAAGCCCACTAATTGCCACAGTTTTTGTTATAAAGTAAAGATGTTGCCAAAAAATGATAACCATAGGCGGCGTGAATTTCAAGTTTATTCCAATCTGACGTAGGATTACTTCATCAGAATTTGAGGTGAAGTAGTATGACCAGTTGAATTCTTCTAAATCTGTAGTATTGATTAGGGTGTCGCTCAAGTCAAATATGCCATTTTGGTTGGTGTCGTTAAATTCAATTAACTCGTTGTAGTAAACTCCAAATTGAATGCGTTTTGCGTTATCTTGTCTGAAGGAGAAAATTCCGGACGGCAGGAAGCTCCCATTATCTGTCGGCAGCAGGCTTAAGATGACTTTGTTTGAGAATAGTGCTCCCTGGCTCTGGTTGAACCACGATGAGGTGTTGGTTTGCGAATCATCATATTTCCAAGTGCTGAAAGTTGCCATAGTAGCTGCAGAGAATAAAGGGACAACTACAATAAGGAAGAGTATAATCAGTGTAAAGAATATTGTGAATAGTTTTGAGCGGCAGATCATTTTTAATCCATAATTATGAATGCAACTTATTATTTAAAAATTCTTTATGAACAATTTAAATTACAATAAAAATAAAATCTATAAAAACTAGAAAATGGAAAAGCAACAATAAAAATTTCCAAAACAGTTTATAGAAACAGAAAAACGGTTAGAATCAAAATAAAAATCTAAAAATGCCTGTTTTCCAAAAGGTATAAACGATGTAAAAGACCAATATTTAAAAAAATGTCCACTTCGTTAAGAATCTTCAGCTCCACAATGTTGTAAAGAAAACTCATTCTCATTCTTGTTTAAAATCAGAGGAAGGTGTTCATTTTTCCAAATTTTGGTGGCAGTTTAGAGCGTTCTAAAGACTGATGAAAAATATTTTTATATAAGGTTGCCCTACCGATATGTATCAATTTACATATCGTTTCACGGGAAAAGACATTACTCCCCATAAAAAGTTTCTTCGCACAAGCGAAAAGAAACACCAGAAAGTTGGTGGTAAAAACGAGCAGCGACTTAAAGCTATCTCGAGGAGCCGGCATAAGGGTATTAACCCTAATTTTAATCGCCTGCATAGTGCTCGGAGGCACCACACTATACTATGGGTGGTACATCCCACAGAGGGAACAGCAGCAACAAAATGTTTTGAGCTTGTTCGGCTTACCCACCGGCACCCTTAACGTTCTCTGTGCGGGAAGCCTTTCCAGAGTTTTAACTTCTGCGGCCCAAAGTTTTGAGGCCAGGCACCCCGGAGTTGAGATTTTTGTTTCAGCTCACGGGTCCCTTGAATGCGCTAATCTTTTGAAACAGGGAATTCAGTGCGACCTAATATTTGTTTCCGACTTCAACGTGATTAAAAAAGATTTGTACCTTTATCCCATACCTTGGAACCCCTTAGTGAACTATGCCGATTGGTGGGTGGATTTTGCGGGAAACCAAATCGTAATCGCCTACAATCCCACCACTTCCGTCGGGAGAATGATTAATGAAACCAACTGGTACACGATTCTAGTCGCTGGTCAGGGGCGTTGGGCTAGGGCTAATCCCGATGCGGATCCCTGCGGCTATAGAACACTAATTACTCTAAATATAAGCGATACCTTTTATCCAGATAATCCGGACGTGTACCCTAATTATCCTCCTGGTGGCGTGTTAAACTATGTGCTGAATCCTAACTGTCCAAACATGGTGGTGGCGGCTAAGGAGTATGATATTATGGGTCCTCTACAGGCGGGGCAATATGATGCGGGCTTCACTTATCTTTCCCTTGCCTTGCAGTTTGGGTTGCCCTACATTGAGCTTCCAGAGAACGTTAGTTTGGGAGGCGCATTGCCGGAGTATGATGTGTGGTATTCTCAATGGTCAATATCTACACCGGCAAAGACCTACTGGGGTTCAGCTATCAAGTACGCGGCAACGATTCCTAACACTGCTAAGAACCGCTTCTGGGCCATTGAGTTTCTGAAATTCTTGTTGTCCTCCGAGGGACAAGCTATACTGATTGCTGGGGGGCAACCTGTGATTAATCCACCAATAGCGGAGGGTAATTTGGACAAGGTTCCAAGTCAAATATTAAGCCTATGTAAATATTAGGAGGAATCAAACCTTCGAAAAAAGGGGGTTTAAGGAAAATTTGAGGGTGAGGTTAATGGCTTGGTGGAGCAGGATTAGTATTTATACGGTTCTTCTCTTCTTTATTGGGTTTACCTTTTTTATATTTTTCTTCCTGTCGCCACTTGGGGCTCTTGTGTATTCTACGATTAATCCTTTATATGCAGACCCCGGGCTCCTCCAAAGGGTTTACAACATTTATTTGAGTTTGGGGCCTGTAGATGCCTTTAAGGAGCTTTGGGGTGTGGTTGGAAATCCGATTATTAGGTCGCTGCAGAGTGACATCATCACTAGCGCGATTCGGGTGAGTTTAATTACCACATCTGTTTCTAGTGTGATATGTATCTGTTTCGGTATGCCTTTGGCTTATATTTTGTCGAGGTATGATTTTTGGGGCAAGAAAATCATTGACACCGCAGTAGATTTGCCCATGGTTCTACCCCCAACAGTTGCCGGAATAAGCTTGATACTGTTTTTGGGACCCAATACTCCACTGGGTACCTTTTTGAGCAATAATGGCATTGACATAATTTTTACTTGGAGGGCCATCATATTGGCGCAAATTTTTGTTTCAGCGCCCTTCTTTATAAGAACTGTTTCCACAGCTTTTTCTGGGGTGCCCAGAAACCTTGAGCTTGCAGCCACAAACCTTGGAGCATCGCCTATCCGAACTTTTTACACGGTTACCCTACCTCTTTCAGCTAAGGGAGTCTTTGCTGGTTGGGCTATGATGTGGGCTCGGGCTATGGGAGAGTTTGGAGCGACAATAATGGTTTCCAACAACGTACCGGGACAGAGTTATACTCTTACAACTGCTATATACTGGGAGTTTTGGTCCGGTGGACTATTTCAAAGCATTTCAGCCGCGGTTATTTTGCTAATTGTGGCATTCTCGGTTCTGATTTTAGTCCGCATACTCATGGGTAGGAAGTGAACCGGTAAATGGCATTCTTGGAACTAGAAAAGATAAGTAAAAGCTTTAAGGAAACTGTGAGCCTGAGAGGGAGACTTTCGGGGGTAAGTAGGGAAAATCCCGTTTTGAAAGATTTAAGTCTAAAGGTGGAGAAGGGGGAGTTAATAGTCATACTGGGTCCTACGGGTTGCGGGAAAAGCACGCTACTACACATAATTTGTGGTTTAATTAAACAGGATTCAGGGCACATCTACCTAGAGGGAGAATGTATAGATAATCTCGCTCCAAACAAGAGAGAGGTATGTATGGTTTTTCAGGACTTCTGTCTTTTTCCACACATGAATGTGGCAGACAATGTTGCTTATGGGTTGTTTTCTCGAAAAGTGAAGAGGGAAACAGTTACTGAAAGAGTTAAGGA
Organism: uncultured archaeon; assembly: GCA_964510585.1. GTDB lineage: Archaea > Asgardarchaeota > Jordiarchaeia > Jordiarchaeales > Jordiarchaeaceae > Jordiarchaeum. The sequence continues at coordinate 46,350 of CAZECW010000062.1, forward strand.
AGTTTTGGATAATTTGGATTTGTACCATCTCAGGTATCGTAAGCCGGAAAACCTCAGCGGTGGAGAGAAGCAGAGGGTGGCCCTAGCAAGGGCTTTGGTTGTTCAGCCTAAAGTTTTGCTTTTTGACGAACCTCTTAGCAATCTAGATTTAAACGTTAGGAAAAGTGTGAGAAGCGAAATCTTGAGAGTCCAGAGGGAGTATGGGTTAACATCCATTTATGTGACCCACGACCAATATGAGGCGAGAAGTGTGGCTAATCGGGTGGCCATCATTCATAATGGCAAAATAGAACAAGTGGGAAAACCTGAGGACATTTTTTACAAACCCCAAACTGAATTCGTCGCCTCATTCACCGAAGCCGAAAACATACTGGAGGGCAAAGTGTTAGAGAACCGGCCCCATGAAGGACTCTCTGAGGTGCTTGTGGGAAACGTTAAAATTAGCGCCGCCTTTGACTCAGGTCTGAGCGTAGGTCAAGAAGTGAAATTGATGATAAGACCTGAAGACGTAATTATAGCGCGAGAAAAACCAGTTACAAGCGCTAGAAACGTCTTAAGGGGAAAGGTATCCAGTGTTGAGCCTCACGGTTCACTCTTCAAAGTGGACATAAACATAGAAGGTATATCTCTAAGCTGTTTAATATCAAAAATATCGCTGGAAGAATTTGGGGTCGCTACTGGTTCAAACCTGTATGTGGTTTTTAAATCCTCAGCGGTACACATAATTAAATGAAGTTCCGTGAACCAAGAAAATGTTAGAATGGCTAAAGTTGGCAGTATGTTTTTACTGGACATGCGTCGCACTTGTTTTTTCTGCAGTAGTTCTTACCTATTCTGAGTAGGGCGGTTTCAAAATTTTGGAAATGGTACCCCTCAATCTTGTTTTGGTTCCAAATTTCATAAAGTTCTTGAAGATTTCTATTTTTATCGGCTTCTTTAATTAGGCCCAGATTCTTAGCAGAGTTAACGGTTAATTCTTGGAGGGGAGGATTTGCCTTGTCCCAGATACCTCTAAGTTCCCTTAAGAAAATATTTACTGTAACATCCCCTATTCCCTTCCCCAAGTTTTTTAATCTTTGCTCCAGATCCCGGGAATCACTTGATTTTTGGTGGAGGAGGTTCAAGTCTCCACCATACTCCTTCTCAAGATTGCCCATAACTTCCAAGAACTTGTCGGCTGTTTTGTAATCGTATCTTACATATCCGCCCCTATCAAGAATATAAACCAGTCCGTGCCAACCTGTTTTTAGAATTTTTCCAGCTGACAGAAGACCGGCCCTCTCAAATTCGTAGTAGGTGTTTTTGGCTATGGTTTCCGAAATCCTAGCTCCAAAGAGCAGGGAGGCCACAAACCATTTGAATACCTCATCTGAACCCCTTTTTTGCAGATTTATTCCCAGCTCAGTCGAAAACAATCCACCCATCTTAACAGTGATTTCCTCTACAAGTTCTCTCACATAGTCCATACTCTAAACTTTAATTTCGCCCCTTTAAAATCCTTGTTTAATGGACGGGACGCACAACTTATGGATTTTAGTAAGCCACTTTATTGAAAAGTTTCCAAAAAGTATCCATTAATCATCGGGAACTAGTAATTATACTTATGGAATTATAAAATGAAAAGAGGGATTTAGAGCCATATACCTTTTTTAAAGAATAATAAGAATTGGGAAAGGAAAAATTTATTATTTTAAATATTGGAGTAAATTAAACACTAAAAGGAGATGATTGACAATTGTCGGGAGCATTTAGGTATGGAATGGTGTCTGGAATCGTAGCAGGTATGGTTGCGGCTATAATGGGACTACTTCTCTTCGTCACATTTCACAGCTTCAACTCTACCATTTTTGCCACAATACTGAGTGCGATAGGAACACTGATTGTAACCCTGTTTATGGGAATGATAGCTGTAGCTATATTTATAGTGCTAATGGCGATTTTCGGTGTCAACCTGGTGGAGGCGATAAGAAAGTTCTTCGAAGAGTTATTGGCCCCAATATCTATGGTGATTATGTTAGGTTATTTCCAAGGACTTGTTTATAGTTTGCGTGTGTCTCTGTTTAACTCTATTTTCACAATTTTCATGGCTGTTTCTGGTATTTTGATATCTGCGGGGTTTTTCCTGAAGTTCCGACAGGAGGGAGCATATACTTACATTGCGAGAGGCTTTTTTGCTATTGTGGGAATAATTGTTGCGGGTATACTTATATATCTGGGTTTAAGCCCAGTGGCGAACTACACTCTGGGGGTGTTCTCACTCGCCCTATTGTTTGCCGCCTATCCTAATTACCTTTATCTAAACACTGCCGCAGTTCTACTCCTTTCAGCATTTATGGCATTAGGCATCATGCAATTGAGGGAGAGACAAGAATCAGCAAAACCCACACTCTGCTCAGGAATTGGAATTATGGAAATCTTATCGGGAATCCTCTTTCTCGGAGGAGTAGTTAGTTATATAATGTTCATACTTGGTTTCGCCTCAATGCTCATAACATTCATTATTTGGTTACCATACGCTTGGTCAGAATACGGAGCAGCACCCAGCCTTCCCAAAAAAGCATCAAGAAAAGGCCCCCAGGAAGGAGTGCAAAAATGGGAGTAGAAACAAAACCGAATCACACCCACTATTTTTTCATTGCGGTAGCCATAAATTAGGAGAGTGGGAAACTTTTAATACAATTCTTCTCTTATAGCCCACAGCATAAATGAAGAGTATTCAGGCGTATAAATTGAAAGGTATATTCAATAATGGTGGTTGGATGAATATGGGTGAGTCTTGGGAGCATAAATTTGTTGAAACCAATGGGGTTCGTCTACACTACGTTGTTCAGGGTCAGGGTAAACTGATGATTCTCTTACATGGTTTTCCCGAGTTCTGGTATTCTTGGAGGCACCAGATACCCGTTATGGCAAAGTACTTCAAAGTTGTAGCTCCAGACATGAGAGGCTATAACGAGAGTGATAAACCCCTGGGAGTTAAAAATTATAGACTTAACATACTGGTTGAAGATGTTATGGGTGTCATTAAAGCCTTGGGAGAGGAAAAGCGATAATAGTGGGTCACGATTGGGGAGGCATAGTAGCTTGGTACTTCGCAATGACCCATCCCGAAGCCACAGAGAAACTAATAATCATGAATGTTCCCCACCCCCAGGTTTGGCAGGAGAAAGCAAAATATAGTGCTAGGCAGCTTCAGAAGAGCTGGTACGTGTTCTTCTTTCAGACTGAGAAGGTTCCAGAGAGCTATTTTGGAAGGAACAATTTTCTAGCCATGAAGCTAATGCTTAGCAATTCAACCTTTAAGAAAGGGGTTTTCAGTGAAGAGGACTTGAAAAAATTCGTGGAGGCTTGGTCGAAACCCGGAGCGCTAACCGCAGCCATAAACTATTACCGAGCAAACATAAGACCCGAAATCTTCATGGAAGACATAGATTTAAAACTTCCAAAAATAACCAGCCCCACACTGGTAATTTGGGGAGAGGAAGACCTAGCCCTCACCCTCGAGGTAAGCAAAGGGGCGGAAAAATACATTAATGCCCCCTATACAATAAAATACATACCCAAATGTGGACACTGGGTGCAACAGGAAGAACCAGAACTTGTAAACAAATATATGCTAGAATTTCTGAGCGAATACACCAAATAAATTCTAATATGTGAAGCTCAGGGCAGCAGAATAATAAATAAACACTAATCTATTTTTTTCCCTATATGTTGGAAAATTCACATTCCAATCAACAAAATTTAAATAAACATATATTCTACTATATATACAATATTTTATCGAAAATTTTGCATTTGGGAAAGCGATTCAAAAACTGAGACGAAGTAGCCTCATTTGATTCTCACCTTTACGGCTCCACAATGGTCATAGAAATGCTATACATGAGGCGAAATTAATCATCATCAAAGTGGGAAAATGAAATTTCTAAATTGAATGGAGCTGAAGAAGAATGGTTTGGAGTGAGATGGCTAAAATAGCCGCTTCTTACGGATTGAATTTGGAGAACGCTTTCGTTGACGGATGGTTTCTGGCGGGTATGCAGATAGCCACTTTCGGCGGAGAATTTGTAAAAAGCTTTGGAGAAGGAGCAAGGGGAATACTCCTCCGTGGGGCAGTAGCCACTGGAAAATATGTGGGAAATAAAATAACCAATGACTTTGGATTAGGCAAAGAACTAATTGACGTGGGAAGAATACAGAACCTGGTTATGTATTCAGTTCTCATGCCTCACACAATGGAGCAGTTAGAAAATGGGGACGTTAAATTGTCAGTTTTTGACTGTCCCTTTGCACCTTTTGCGGTTTTACTATCGGATCCTATGGCTTGTGAGATGTGCGTGGGATACGTTAGAGGCGCGGCAAAATATGTGACAGAGGGTAGAGCAGGGGTTTCAAGAGTAACACACATTCCTGCAGGAGACCAGAGATGTGACTTTTTTGTTAGGGATGGTGTGCCCCATGGACTAACCCGCTACCAGATAAAAGCAAATATTCCACCTCAAGAGTACCTCTCAACACTTATCCAAAAAGATTTGAAATTCGTCAAAGAAAACTACTTTCCCAAGGCTTTCTCAAATCCCAAAATAGTAAGCCAGAACGCAAGTGAAGAGGAGAAAAAGGAACAGGCATTGGCCTACCTAATTGAGATAATGTCTTTGGTTTTACGGGGATTAGTGATGACCGAGTCTTACAGTGCCTATAGCATCCTCGGAAAAGGCATCTCTTATAGAACTGCGGAAAGAGCTGGAAAAGCTGCCGCCGACCTTATGCTTGCTGGCTTTCCACCAGCAGTCAGCGGTTGGAACGAGAGGTTCGGTCTATCTAATACGGAGAAAAGAGCTGAGAAGGCCGCGGTATTATATTCAACAGTGATGAAGCTTGATGGTAAGGTTGGAGACGGGTGGTTTGAAGTTAGCAATTGCCTCTGGAAAAACATGGTTGAGGAAATGTTGAAGGATCCAGCCGGTTATGATATGGCCAGCCTTAGTGAGTCAGATGAAGCGGAGGCAATGAAGTGTGGATGCGTCTCCTGTGATAGCTGCCTTAAAGGGCTTGTGGGTTCAAATGGCGTCCATGTAGAACAAGCCAGTTGCCAAGCTGACGGGGAAGACGGATGCCGCTGGGTTTTTAAATGAGCTTATCGGCCTATTTTTCATCCTTCAACTTTTCCTTATTAATCTCACCATTCAATGGTAATGTGGATTGGCTGATTCTACCCTACCCAATCATTTTTTTAACGTGTAACCGAAGACATCAAGTAGCGTAGGTATCACCGTCTTGTCTCCGAGTTCCTCTTGCTCGCTGACAAATTTTTGGCAGTCCCCTTGCCAGATACATCTTCCTTTTCATCCCCAACTATCTTGTGACTCTAGAGAAATATGCCTCCTGTAAGTACCACTGGATTCTCCCCTCTATTTTCTCCGATCCTCACACCTGGAATTTCAAGTACTTTATGTTCCGTTTTGAATTCAAATGTACTAACCACTTTCATTCAAATGAACCAGTTAATCGGAACGAATTGTTTGGAAAGGAGAATGATTAGCCTTTTTCAGTATTTTCCGTACTTCTTTACCGCATCTGTCAATGCTTTAATGTTTTCTGGTTTCACGTCTAGTGATGATGCCTCAGCTGGAGCTAGTGCAAAGCCGCCGCCAGGTTTTAGGTCTTCAAGCAGACTCTTAACATGCTCTCTAACCTTTTCAGGTGTCCCTCCAGCCAGTAAAGAGCCCGGTATGCCGCCCATTATGCATGTGTGGCCTCCCAGCACTTCTTTAGCTTTTCTTAAGTCAGCTCTCTCAAAGTATGCCACTGTCTTTCCCTTTGGTAGTTCGAGTATTGTTTCCAGATGAGGTGTGTGGTCTCCCTCATAGAATACGAAGGGCGTTAGTCCAGCTTTGATTAGTTCTCCAATAACTTTCTTGAGGGCTGGCCAGTAATATTCATTGTATAGTTTTGGCGATAACATCGAGTTTAGGTGTAATGGTATGAAGGCAAGCACAATGTCCGTTCCAAAAAACTTCTTAACCTCTGGCGGTACTTGACCCGAAACAACTCCGACTTTAGCTGCAAGGGGTGTTAATACTTCGGTGGCCTGCTCTACCTTGTCGGGAATTCGGTGAAGGTCAACAACGACATCTGTTACGTGGCGCATAAAGTCGCCGATAAGATCCAGTGGCGAGTAAGACCAGGCAAATGGAAATGAGGGGTATCCAAGATTTTTAAGCTCCGCAGTTAATTCTTGCATCATAGCGCCATACTTTGCAACATCCATTCCCAGTTTGATCATTGCGCCATATGCTTTAGCTGAGTTCGGTTTTTCCAAGCTCCTGCACACTCTTGGCAACAGAACCTCGTTGATAAAGCCAAGGGGATCCTCTATTAGTTTACCGTATTCTTCTGGTTCCATAAATTTTCCGCCGAGGAATTGTGGATACGTGTTCTCCGAAGTTTCCCTTCCTGGCCACTTAGTGTACTTATCCTGCAAAATATCATGCATGGGTCCTGTCAAAAAGCGAACAAATGGGGCTATGTCGGGGTGACTATCAATGAGGGCCAAACTAAATATGAAACCTTCTAATCCCGAAAAACAACCAAACATGTCGAACCCGAAGTCTGATGCAACCTTTATAACTCCCTTTTTACATTCTTGGTAGTCGAAGGCTATTTTCTCATAAGTCGTTCCTAAGTAACTTACTGGGAGAAAGCAAGCAGCCATCATTATCGGCACTCTGTCCGGTTCCTTTACACGTATTACTTTCTCCAGCCTTTCAAGTCTCTCCTTTAAGAGGACTTCACGTTTAGGTTTGGACATTTACTTCATCCCCACAAATTCTTTAATGAGTTTTATACCTGTTGCAGCATCTCTCGTCCATGCGTCCGCCCCCACGTACTTCTTAGCATCCTCGTCCACCCTTCCGCCGCCAATTATTACCTTAACTTTATCCCTAAGGCCGGCATCCTTGATTGCATCAATGGTTTTCTTCATTGACTCTATGGCTTCTGTTAGCAAGCCGCTTAACCCAAGTGTTTCTGGCTTATTCTTCTTGATTGCCTCTACAAATTTCTTTGGTGGAACGTCTACTCCAAGATCTATTACCTCAAATCCACTTGCTTCAAGGAGAGCTGTGACAATGTTCTTACCTATATCGTGAATATCCCCTTCAACAGTACCAATGGCGATCTTGCCAACTTTCTTGACTTCCTTTGTGCCAATTACAGGTTTCAGTATTTCGAGTGCTCCCTTTAGCATTTCGCCAGCCATTATGAGGTCAGATATGAAGTATTGTTTCTCCTCAAACATTTTGCCAATTTTGTCTGTAGCCCTTCTTATGTCCTCAAGAATAGAATGCACATCTTCTCCAGACTCAACCATTTTCTTCAAAATTTGGAGACTCCTCTCATCGAGATCTGCTAAGGTTTTTACAAATTCCTCATGAAGACTCAAAATCCACCCACCTATTCCTAATTCAAGGGCGTAAAAAAGTTATTAGTATATTTCTAATTTCTGGGGCGTTGTTTAGAAACTACGTCCCCTTGAGAAGGGAGGACTGGGCTTCTGGAAAGAAGCTCTATTGAAAAATTCCTTTTAACAGAAAGGTGGAACAAAGGGAGAGTATTAGGACCATGTACAGAAGACAGCCCGAGCCCCATCCCAAGATATACTCTAGGGATTCTGCACGAAATACCTTTTTTACACCCTACATAAATGGAATATATAAACTATATAAGTATATCGGCAAGACGAAATCCTTACACTTCCCCGCCCACATAGTAACTATTCGCTCCCAATATCTCAAGTAGCGTGTACTCAAGTTTGTTGGCTACCCACATAGTAGGATAAGCTCACCGCCTCCCAAGTGCACCGAATAAAGAAAAGAGGATTAAGAGCCGGTTATTCTGAAGGATATACAATTAGGGTACGGGTGCTCCAAGGAAGGTTTGTACCGTTTCAGCAAACATGGGCTACTGGGGGACTTGCCCTCTATGTAAGGTTCATAACAGACATGCTTGTCATGGCGAGGAAGGATGCGGAGAATGTGATAAGCTCCCTCAAAAAAGTATAATTCAGAGATGCACACTAAAGAAGTCATCCCAACCCCACCGATGAAAAGGTCCTGAGAGGCTCCACTAATTTTGTCCGAGTCTTAAATTGGGGAGGCATTATAATCATTCAGTCCAGCGGCTAAAACAAAATTACATGTTTCTTTTAACGCGATTTTTTGGACAAATGTGCAAACGGGTACCTTTTCAATCGCGATTTTCATGTTTCAAATTTTTAGAAGGGTATTCCTTTATATAATAGTTTTACCATTTTTCTTTCCAAAAAATGGAGGAGAGAAGATGGAGAAACCGTGGTACAATTCTTGGCCGAAGGGCCTTCCCAAAACATTAGATTATCCGAATATTCCCCTTCACCAGACTTTGGATGATACTGCAAAGAGACTCCCCAACAAAACATCTTTGATATACTATGGCACCGAAATACCCTTCAAAGAGGTTAAGGAAAACGCGGATAAGTTCGCGACGGTATTGGCAGAGATGGGCGTGAAAAAGGGTGACCGGGTCTGCCTGTATCTGGAAAACTCGCCTCAGTTTGTAATGGCCTACTATGGAGCCCTAAAGGCAGGAGCTATCGTGGTTCCAGCTAACCCCATGTTTAAAGAAATGGAGCTGGAATACCAACTCAGTGATTCTGGTTCAGAAACAATAGTTGCACTAGACCACCTATATCCTTATGTCGAAAAGGTGAGAGACAAGGTCGGCCTCAAAAATGTGTTCATAACCAACATAGGAGAATATTTCCCAGAAGAGCCAACACTACCCATAATGGATGCTCTAAAAGTGGAAAAAAAGACCTATCCCAAAACAATCGACTTCCTGGAGAAACTCGAAGAAACCAAACCAAACCCACCGAAACTAGAATTCAATCCCAAGGAAGACTTGGCACTACTACAATACACCGCTGGAACCACAGGCATGCCCAAGGGGGCGATGATCACACACAGTAACATTATGACGAATGTTTACGGAGGCTCCAAGTGGGTGGGAACCACTGATAAAGATATCAGCGTGGGGGTGCTTCCCTTCTTCCACGCAACGGGCATGGTACATAGTATGTGTAACCCCATACTGGTGGGCGCAACCAGCGTAGTGTTGGCACGGTTCGACCTTGCGGCGTTTCTTGAAGCCATAAGCAAGTACAGGTGTACACTCTGGGTGGGCATAACCACCATTGCCGTCGCCATTGCCATGTTTGCCGACCCAAAAAAGTATGACATGACATCCCTACGATGCAGCTTCGCGGGCGGTGCTCCTCTAGGCCAGGAGGTCATAAAGAAATACAAGGAGATAACTGGTAGTGACATGATTGAGGGCTATGGCTTGTCCGAATCTATTTCACAGCTCACCATTAATCCTGTTGATAAGCCCAAGTATGGTTCGGTTGGCATCCCAGTATTCGATGTTGACGCCAAAGTCGTTGACAGTGAAACGGGCACCAAGGAGTTAGGATTTGACCAAGAGGGAGAACTCATATTTAAGGGACCGCAGATTATGAAGGGCTACTGGAAAAATCCGGAGAAAACAAAGGAAACACTTAGAGATGGGTGGCTCTACACTGGTGACATTGGAAAAATGGATAAGGACGGGTACATCTGGATAGTGGGACGCAAGAAGGAGATGATAAATGTTTCAGGATACAAGGTGTGGCCCTTTGAGGTTGAAGATTTCCTATACAAACATGAGGCGGTACAAGAGGTAGGAGTTGTAGGAGTACCTGATGAGTACAGGGGTGAAACAGTTAAGGCGGTTATTGTACTTAAACCAGAATATAGGGGCAAAGTGACTGAGGAGGACATAATTAAGTGGGCTAAGGAGAAGATGGCGGCCTACAAGTATCCGAGAATCGTTGAATTCAAAGACTCGCTGCCAAAGAGCGGCGCGGGCAAGATTCTACGAAGGGTTCTATTGGAGGAACACTTGGAGAAAATGAAAAAATCAAAAGGTAATTAAGGTTTTTGGATACGTTTCAATTCAAGTAGCCGTTTCACGATATAGTTTCGCCTAATCGACAGAACTCCAATAAGTTTATAGGCGCAGCTCCCTCTGGAAGTGTCATATCGCTTGAAACGGCTTTCCTTTTTTTCTATAATATATAAATGGTCAAGTTAATTGATAAAGCGGCATATAAATTACAAAATGCCATTTTAACTTGAGTACTCGCATAAAAATCAATTACTTAGAAGATAGTTTGAAGACAACCAATTAATTTGGGAATAGTTTCTATTGCGTGATGACCGTGTTTTTCAGTTTGAGGAGAAGACCTGTTTCCTTTGGTTAGCTACTAGTATGAAAAAACGTTAAATATGTAATACAATTTAATTTGAGTTTAGAAAAATTTTTTGTTGAGAAGATGTTTGTGATGGAGAGACCGTGGTTTAAATCTTGGCCTAAGGATTTGCCGAAGTCACTTGACTATCCTGAAGTTCCCATATTCACTTTTCTTGAGAACACAGCCAGAAGGGTACCAAAAAAGAAGGCAATAATTTTCTACGGATACGAAGTCACCTACGGAGAATTGAATGAGTGGAGTGACCGTTTCGCCAACGCGCTTGCCAGTATGGGTGTCAAAAAGGGGGATAGAGTAGGACTTTTCCTGGAGAATTGTCCACAGTTTATTGTTGCCTACTATGGTGCATTAAAGGCGGGCGCGATTCTGGTTCCCATAAACCCTATGTTTAAAGAGATGGAGGTGGAGAGTCAACTCAACGATTCGGGAACGGAAACACTGGTCACGCTAGATTTTCTCTATCCTACAATTAGAAATGTGAGGAAAAACACGAAACTGAGAAACATTATTGTAACAAGTTACAGAGACTTTTTGCCAGAAAAACCCACACTCCCCACGCACATATCCATGGAATATGAGAAGGAAAAATTTCCGGAAACCGTCGAGTTTACTGAACTCCTTAAAAAGTATGAGGCGAAGCCACCCAAGGTTAGTATCGAGCCTAAAGAGGATTTAGCCCTTCTCCAATACTCTTCAGGAACCACAGGTGAACCCAAGGCAGCAATGATAACCCACTACAACGCTGTGGTAAACATTGTGGGCGGTGTGAAGTGGGCAAAAGTCGTAGAAGACGACATAGTGCTTTCTGTTTTGCCACTGTTCCATGTTTTGGGAATGCAGCAAACCATGAACTGCTCAATATATATGGGAAACACTATAGTTCTTCTTTCACGTTTCGACTTGGAAGCAATACTGAAAGGCGTGGAGATGTACAAGTGCACCATTATGGTTAGTATAGCGCCCATAGATCAAGCCATCGCCACGTATCCCTACTCTAAAAATTATGACTTGAGCTCCCTTCGACTCTGCGTGTCTGGAGGGGCACCGGTTCCACTGAGTGTTTTTGAAAAATTCAAAGAAGTAACAGGCTGCGAGTTACTTGAAGGGTACGGTCTCAGCGAAACAATCTCCCAAGTCACCATTAACCCCCTTGATAGACCCAAACGTGGCTCAGTGGGAATCCCAGTATTCGACGTAGACGCTAAAATAGTGGACATAGAGACTGGCACCAGGGAGTTGGCACTGGGCGAGGAGGGAGAAATCATTTTTAAGGGGCCCCAAGTAATGAAGGGCTACTGGAACCAGCCTGAGTTAACCAAGGCCACAATTCGGGACGGTTGGATTTATACTGGAGACATTGCCAAGATGGATGAGGACGGTTACATATACATTGTGGGACGAAAAAAGGAAATGCTCATAGTTTCCGGCTACAAGGTTTGGGCCGCTGAAGTCGAACAACTATTAAAGAAGCATCCAGCAGTATACCAGGCAGCCATAGTGGGAGTACCAGATCCCCAGCTAGGGGAGAGAGTCAAAGCATACGTGGTACTCAGACCAGACTACAAGGATAGAATAACTGAAGAAAAGCTCAAAGAGTGGGCTAAAAGAAAAATGGCAGACTACAAGTGTCCCAAAGAAATAGAGTTCGTAAACCAGCTGCCAAGAAGCGGGTCCGGAAAAATACTGAAAAGAATGCTAACCCACAAACCATAAAACAATACAATCGTTCCCACCAAACCGACTTAAGCGTCTCCAAAGATTTTTTATAAAAGATTCATCAAATTCCAAATTTTTTAGTCGCCATTAAAGTTCCTTGCAGAAGTTTTTAAGTAAGTTTGAGGTTAAAATCTTAAAGCAAAAACTGCTTGAGAAGGAGGACTGTATTTTGAGTCAAAGAAAGTATGGTTTCTCAACCCGTTGTGTAAGAGGCGGTGAAACTCCAGACCCTGTTACTGGCTCTGTTGTTACCCCCATACATCAAACCTCAACTTTTCATTTTGAAAACATGGATGAGGTTCGCTCAGTAGAAGAGGGATTAAAGGAAGGTTACACTTACACAAGATGGGGCAATCCGACTCAGACCGTAGCTGAAAGAAAATTGGCGGCTATTGAGGGAGGCGAGGATGCTCTTTTGGTATCCTCAGGCATGGCTGCTGTGAGCACCACCATTCTGAGCCTAGTTCAAGCCGGTGAAGAAGTCATAGCCACCCGCACACTTTATGGCGGCACACTCCACCTTTTCCAAAGTCTTCTGCCAAGAATGGGAATAAAGGTACACTTTGTAGACAGTGAGAATGTGAGTCAAGCTGAAAAACTGGTTAATGAAAAAACAAAAGTAATCTACTTTGAAACCCCAACTAATCCAACCCTCAGCCTTGTAGATATAGCTGAAGCGGTAAGAATCGCAAAAGAAAACAATTTAACCTCAGTGATTGACAACACGTTCGCCACCCCCTACAATCAACACCCACTAGAAATGGGAGTGGATGTAGTGATACACAGCGCAACAAAATATTTGGCTGGTCACGACGACGTAACCGCGGGAGTAATAATTGGGAAAAGATTATTCTGCGCCCTAGCTAGGGCGGTGATGGTGCACATGGGAAGCTGCATCGACCCCTTCGCCGCCTACCTTCTAATAAGAGGCCTAAAAACACTAGATGTAAGAATGGAAAGACATAACAAAAATGCGCTGGAAGTGGCAAGATTCCTTGAAAACCACAAAAAGATTAACAGGGTATACTATCCGGGGCTGGAAAGCCACCCCCAACACCAGCTGGCGAAGCGGCAGATGAGCGGGTTCGGCGGAATGGTAACATTCGACGTAAAAGGCGGAATGGAGGCAGCAATAAACGTTATAGACAGATTCCAGCTCATCCTAAGAGCAGTAAGCCTAGGGGGAGTACAGTCACTAGCCTGCATGCCCGTGTTAACCTCACACATAGGACACCCCCCAGAAGAACTGGCAAAAGCAGGAATAACCATGGGAATGATAAGACTATCGGTAGGAATAGAGAACGCAGAAGACATAATCCAAGACCTAGACCAAGCATTATCAGCCATATAGCAACAAAAAACTCTAGGTTACATAAAGACATTTCAATTTGCATGGTACACATAGTTACAAAGAGGAATAATAAAGGCCAAAATTACCATTTCTTCAAGAATTTCTCAAGAAGGTGAAATGCGTCCCTAAAAATTGATGTATGTGAGGAGTTTTGGAAGTCAGAATCCCTGGATAACTTTTTGGTAATAGAAAAGGAGAAAAGGATACTTGAACTGTTAAGTGAGGGAAAATGTTTTTGTTAAAGGCGTATAGAAATTAGGAGTATTTCCGTATGATATTTTGCGCATTTAGCAAGGGAAGAAGACATTGTATGGGTAAGATCCGAAAAATGATTAGAGAAGAATGACGTTTGTGTTAAAAAAAAGGTAAAGTAACCCTCCCCTCTAGGTCTAGAGTACTATTTCCAGTTTTGTATTCGTCGGGTTCATATTTATATTTTGCTTGGGTTCTAGGAGAAACCTTGTATTGATTATGTGGCTGGGTGCTTGTGTGGTTGTTCGGCGTTCTCAAAAAAAGGGGACATCATAATGTTTCTTTTCCAAAATTTAGAGCCTAAAAGGACAAGGATGCAGGTACCCTAAACCGCCTGAAAAAAGGCAAACCACATAAAAGCAAGGTCTCGTTCCAGGAAATATTTAGACGCTGAATATTCTTCCTCTACATTCGAGTTCGTCGTATTTCTCTAGTTTGTAGTCGAATTTTTTCTTTGTGATGATTTCTGAAACAGCGACATGAGTTATCAGAGATACGCATTCTTCGCCTCCGATCATACGTGATATTCTTTCCCTCGTAAAGGCTTTGCAGGCATCTCTGAAGGGGCATCTTTCATCCAGTATCATGACTATTTGATTATTTTCCTCCTTGAGGAAGCGTTCCGGATAAGCTGTTTTGATTGCCTTCGATATGTTCTCAAACTTATCTATAGCTTCGAATGCGTCTTCGGTGGATCCAATTAAACCATTTAGTAAGCCACTACTGTGGAGTATGGATTTTATGGCATGAAAGGCGGCTCTTCTTGCTCCTGCTCCTGTAGATCCCTGAAGTTTACTTTCCGCCTTGGCTATGCCGTAAATTAAGGCGCAGTATCCTTGGGGATACCTATCCAGATTTTGTAGAATATAGTTTGTAACATCTTCCAATCCTTGAATGTTCTCGGGTGGCTCTTCCTTCAACTTCTCTGCCTCAAACTCCAGCGCGTATTTTGACGCCATCCTTTTGAAAATGGGGCCGTATATTTTCGCTGTCTCTTCTATCGCACCTTTTATGAAAAGTACATAACTTTTTCTATCCGGCTCGCTTTCCACAATAATCTCATTTTTGCCTCCAAGCACTAAAATACCACCCTTCTCACATTAAATGAATTAAATAATCCTTTGCTTTATTCTGTTGTTGAAGTAATACTTAAGTTTTACTATTAATAGAAGTATATAAATAACTGCTATAAAATTAGGTATTAAATTAATATTGAAAGAAATGGAAAAGTAAAATAATTTTGATTTAAAAATAAAACTACTAGCGGAATCTTAAATTATTCACATAACACCACTTATTTAAATGACTCCATTAGGAAACACCAAGGCCCAAAAAATAGTTTTAAGCTTCAACTGAGCCCCATGAAAACTCATTGGAAAAAAGGAGAAATATGGGATTGATTAAAGACCACACATAGAAGCCATAAGTGAAATCAAAAGGAGGTCTCACAAAGCGATCTGCACAAAAAGTTTCGACGCCTAAAAGTATATTTGAACTAATTATGGATTATAATTTAATCTCTCCTTTTTGAGGGAGAAATTTATTTCGCACACATCATCGCCCTTTACTAGGCTCTTTCGAATATGGACATCTGCTTTCAAACCACATGCTTCCGCCCATCCTCGGCTCTATTGTAACAGGCGTACTGGTATAAATTGAGGATTCCCGCCTTCTTGGTGCCCTCATAACTGGGAAATTTTAATTCTGTAGATCCAAGTGGTGTCGTTCTCTCTAGTTAGTCCTTTTATTTCAAACACGTCTTTTGTGTAAAGGTCTGACACTGCTTCAATTATTTCAAAAAAATGTTCTGAAACCCATTTTTGGTCAATGTGGAGTGCACCCAGTAAACGCTTCATTTCCGATTTCTCTATAGATTTGTTGACCGGCAGGTTCAGCTTATTGGCTACGTCAAAACCCACTTCCTTTGCGGTGTAAAAGAACCATCCACCATCATGAGACCACCAGTTTATCCGGAGAATTTTCTCCCTTTCCTCCGCAGAAATTCGATCTATTAAAGGCGAGTTTTCCCTCCTTAAATACATTTATTTCCAAATCGTGTGGCCGCGTTCCATAGTGTGGTGAATGTATTTTTAATTTACACTCATTCTATTTTCTAAGGATTGAGGGTATTTCTTTTCTGCATTTTCCGCATATTCTCGCTCCTCTGAATGCTAAGGTGCCACATTCTCGACATGACCAATTGTGCTCTTCCCATTCAACCCATTCTTTATCGGTCCGCTCCCTTCTGGCGGGAATGGATTTAAGCATGTATTCTCCGGCGAGCGGGAATGGAAAATTGGTGACCTTTTCGCAGGGCCACTCGGTACACTGGTGGCACCCTGAAAGTCCTTTTGATAGAACACATTCTCTGATTAGGCAGGAATCGCAGTAAACAAATTTGTTGTCCGATGAACATCCGTCACACTTGATTTGTTCGGGTTCAGTCAAATAACTCTGGGCTAACTTCTGCTTTAATTTCTCAATATTATTCTTATCGGCATAGTAAATGCCACACACGCCGCAGCACAAACCACAGGGAGCCAATAATTTAATATTTACACTCGCTTTACTCACTCCGTGATAATTTAAAGAACCAATTTTTTCTTTTTGCACCAATTGTTGAGTTTAATGTAATAGTTATTCTTCAAGCCTCGTTAAAGTCCGGGAAAGGCTGGGGGCATTCTCAGGGGTATTGGAATCGGATATTTTACCACTCTTTGACTTTTCATGCCGGATATTATTTCTTGGGCCTTCGCTGCGGGGATTGCGAATAGAATTTCATCGTCACTTGTGAGGGCGAAGGCTCGGTCTCCGGTTCCTGGTATCACCACTTGGTACTCGCCCGTTTTGAATGCTCGTAGGAATCCTCCATTACAGGAGCCTGCGAGTCCTGCGAACATGCTTTTCAGTGCTTTACCTTCCTTATAGACTGTTCCTTGGATGAGACGCATAATCTGTGCAGAGTTCCCATAAACCAGAATCACATCGGGAATAATTCTTGTGCGTGTTAATGGGGATATAACTACTCCGCAGTACTTGCCGGGTTCTAAGCTTTCTAGGTTATTGTCGAGTGTTTTTGCTGCGGCTTCGCTGGATACGTATCCTGCTCCTATGTAGAACTGTAACATTTGGGATTGGTCAGCGATTTTTTGCCAACCGAATTTTATGCTCGCTCCTGGGCATCCGCTATCTTCGCCTGTTACTCCCATAGTCCATCCATATCTGCGGCTAATCGTGAATGCTTGGCATACTGCAATTTTTTGCTCGGGTCTTCTTGTTCCCTCTGGAAATTCGGAAGCGTCCTTCACCAATTTTACTGCTAGGGGATAGGTGTGAGGCCTCAGTAACTCCTCTAGGGTTCTTCCAACATTTCTCCAATTTTCCAAGTTGGTATCAACACTCATAGCATCACGCCCTATTCAGATTGGTGAATTACCTTGCACCCATGAAATATATAAATTTATTGAATTTACTATATATTTATATAGTACTATAGCCAAATATAGCGTCGGAGAATAAAGATGAGCAAAACTGAGAAAAGAATCGCGGAAATCGCGGAAAAATTGGTAGAAATTAACAGAAACATCACAAATTTACAAGACCTCATTCTCAGCATGAAAACCACACTTGAAACAGTGACCAGAAGAGAAATTGAAAGTGAGTGTCTAGCCAAATTAACCCTCGAAACAAACGAAAACATAGAAAAGTTCCTAAGGGAGAGGAACCCAAAATGCAGCGTTAGGGATTGGTGCGCTAGGAGAGTTGAAAAAGCAGCCTCCATGGTACTCCTTGCTTTTATGGAGCAGGGAATCAAATCCGCAATTGAGCAGGTAAAATACCATGTTAACGCCGCCACCAGGCATTATAGTGAGATAAAATGCCCCGATGAAGCGTGTTTCAAAAACGCCATTAACACATTTAAAAGCCTAGGAGAAATATTGGAAGCCTCCAGCGAAGAGTCTACAAAGCTTACCAAGAATGTCTATTCACCTAAGAGTAAAGCTAGTTTCGTGGAGATTGGAGAGGAGGAAATATGCGAACTGTTGGCACCCCTATCCAATGTAACGCGTCTAAAGATTCTCAAAAACTTGGAAAAAGGTGGAAAGAATTTTGCCCAGTTAGAACGCCAAATCGGCATAAGGGGAGGTCACCTGCAGTTCCACCTAAATAGCCTCATTCAAGCAGGATACGTTAACCAAGAGAAACCCCAAGGCAAATACTTGATCACCATAAGGGGACTAAAAGCTCTAAGATTCTCATACGCACTAAGAGAGGCGATCGAAGGAGGCCAGACTTCCACTTAAACAGAAATTGTGAAACTTGCATTTTTGGCAGTTTAAGCCTCGCCGAAAAATTTGGACATAATAAGTTCCTTTTTGGCATATGGAACCTTTGTCTTTGTTTGTAGGCAGCGTGCAAATAAGCCTTCTTTTCAGTATTCTCCAGCCTATTATTAGAGTTGGAAAAAAATTACCTGTAACCAAACACTAAAGGGAAGAGTTATTATATGGCGCCCGAACATTTTTTTTGAAAATGTTTATATATGAGGGCTACGGGGCTATTAGCAATAGAAAAATTACTGAAGCCATTTTTTGGCTTTCGGCTTTTTTTCTATTTTAAAGTTTGTTTAGAAAGATGAGTAGAAATGGAATCACAAGATTTAGTTGTTGAGAATTTAAGACCAGGTCTTAAGAGTGTAAATTTAAAATTCAAATGCGCGTCTTTAAATGAAGAGAGACAAGTTGTATCAAGACAGAGCGGTGAGACTAACAGGGTCACTGAAGCCTTGGTGGGCGATAGTTCAGGAAGCATTCTTTTAACCCTCTGGAATGACGACATTGACAAAGTGGAAGAGGGCCACGTTTATAAGCTGAGTAACGGTTACACCAGCGTTTTTAAAGGCTCTTTGAGATTGAATGTTGGTAGGTACGGTAGCCTCGAGGAAGTCGAGGGCGGCGAAGATATAGAGATAAACAATGAAAATAATCTCTCAGACAAGGTTTACGAGCAAGAACAGAGATACAAGCCAAGGTATGGCGACACAGGCTCCAGATATGGATCCAGACCATACCGTAGAGATAGGTCTCATAGTAGAGATAGGGGTAGTAGAAGAGGATACTAATTATTAATAATCCACTGTTCCACCCTAGATACGATAATACGTGCTTGAGGTAGGGGAATGGGATATTAATTAAATCTCTTCCTCCCCTTTTTTGGTTCTGAGTAAAAATTTTTTCATTCCAATTTTTTATTTTTGGGTTAAACTTTACTTTCATAGCCCATTATAAGCGTTCTATCGCTAGAAGTGTTTCTAATAGAAATTTATTTTTTTAAGAGTGTTTTATTGAGATACTAGAAAGATGACATGATCTTTGGGAAACTATAAGGGTGGAAGGAATCAATGTTTATCAGATATGTTAGGGATAAAGGGAGATGTGTGGATTGCGGTTTTTGTGAAACAGTAATTCATTGCCCCAGTCCCCAGTATTGCATAGGCTGTGAAGCGTGTTTTCTCGGTTGCCCTTATAATGCCCGAAAACCAGTATCAGACACTAAACCCAGGGGTAAATGTAGAATTATCATTGATGGTTCGGAGTTTGAAGTTCCAGAGAGAATTACTGTTAAGAGAGCACTTGAACTAGCGGGATATAGGTTCACCAGATTTCCAGAGAAAAACGCTTTTTTCGCTCCCTGTAATACGGGGGGATGCTACAGCTGCTCCGTTATCATAAACGGTGAATTGAAACCCTCTTGCCACGTTGGGGTGGAAAACGGTATGATCATTGAAACAGTTACGGAGGGAAAAACTCCTTACAGGATAGTTGAGGGTTTCTCTCCCCACAGTGTTGGAGGCGTTGGAACGCCCTACTGGCTTAAAACGGGCATGGGTTACATTGAGGTGGCGGCTTTTGTTGCTGGATGCAATCTGCGCTGCGGAACCTGCCAAAATTATCATGTCACCTATAATAGTTCGGGTTTGCCTCTCACACCTAGGGAGGCCGCCGCAAATCTCACTTACATGCGTAAACGTTTCCGCGTTGACAGAATGGCTATAAGTGGGGGAGAAGCAACACTAAACCACAGGTGGCTCTTAGAATATTTTAAGGAGCTTAAAAGGTTAAACCCTGATTCTAAAGCTCGACTCCACCTTGACACGAATGCCACAATACTGACGAAGGAGCGCATAGACGACCTTATAGAGGTGGGGGTTACAGATATTGGCCCTGACCTTAAGGCTCTAAGAGTGGAAACCTTCCAGAAACTGACTAACATTGATGATCGTGCACTGGCTGAAATTTACCTGAGAACCTCTTGGGAGGCAGTGAAATACATAGCGGATAACTATTATCCAGAAAGAGTTTTCATGGGGGTGGGGATTCCATACAACAAATTCATTCACCCTGACTTGGATGAGATTTATGAAATGGGACTGAAAATTGCGAGTATTAATCCAGAGATACAGGTGTGTGGATTAGACTATAGACCAGAATTCAGGAAAAGAGATATTATCCAACCAACACCTGAAGAAATGAAGAGGGTCAAAAAGACACTGGAGGAAGCTGGACTTAAAAAAGTAATTGTTCAAACAAGCCGTGGACACATAGGTCCTTAATTAACTCTTAACTATATTTATATAAATCCCTTATCCATTCTCAATTACTATGAAGAGTGGTGATAATTTGTCCAAGTTGTTTGAACCGTGTAATATTGGAAGTATGGAACTCAGGAACAGGTTAGTTATGCCACCGATGGGTACGAACTTCTCATCTGAGGATGGTTCGGTGACTCAGCGTGCCATAGAGTACTATAGGGAGCGTGCGCGTGGCGGAGTGGGTCTAGTTATCGTTGAAGGAGCTTATGTTCATCCTTTGGGCAAGGGTTCAAACCTGCAGATGAGCCTTACCGGTGATGACAAGATTCCGGGTCTCTCCAAACTCGCTAAAGCCATACAGGCTGAAGGGGCTAAAGCTGCGATTCAACTATTTCATGCGGGGAGGCAGGTTTCCTCTATGATTATTGGAGCCCAGCCTGTTTCTGCTTCTGATGTTCCCTGTATGCTGGTTAGGGAGACTCCACGTCCTATGACCCTTGAGGAAATAGAAGAAACTATTGAGGCTTTTGGGGAGGCTGCAAGAAGGGTAAAGGTTGCTGGATTCGATGCGGTGGAGATACACGCTGCTCATGGTTATTTGATTAATCAGTTTTTATCCCCTTTAACCAATCTGCGGAGGGACAAGTATGGTGGAAGCTTTGAGGGGAGAACAAGATTCCTAGTTGAGATAATTGAGAGAATAAGGAGAAAGGTTGGAAAAAATTTTCCAGTTATTTGCAGGATGAATGGTAGTGACTTCTTTGAGGGTGGTATCACTCTGGAGGAGGCCAAGAGAATTGCGCAGACTGCTGAGGCGGCGGGGGTTGACGCCATTCATGTTTCGGGTGGAATCTATGACTCGGAGAATGGTGAGGCAACCGCACCTATGTGGCTTCCCAGAGGATTTATGGTGCCCTTAGCCCAAGGGATTAAAAAGGTTGTAAATGTTCCGGTGATAGCTGTAGGTCGAATAAACGATGTGAAACTGGCCGAGAAAATTTTGGAGGAGGGGCAGGCAGACCTGGTCTCTATGGGGAGAGCTTTGATAGCTGATCCAGAGCTTCCAAGAAAGGCTATGGAGGGAAGATTGGGGGAGATTAGGCCATGTATAGCTTGTAATGAAGGGTGCATAAATATGCTGCTTTTTCTCAAATCTGTAACTTGTGTTCTAAATGCCGCTGTGGGGAGAGAGGAAGAGTTCCGAATTCAGCCGGAGAAGAAACCCAAAAAAGTTTTGGTTGTGGGCGGTGGAGTGGGAGGAATGGAATTTGCAAGAGTCGCCGCTCTGAGGGGACACCGGGTTTCACTCTATGAGAAGACAATGGAGCTCGGAGGACAAGTGCTTCTGGCTTCGGTACCCTCATATAAGTATGAGTTAAGAAGCATAGTCCCCTACTTTAAACACGAGCTTGAGAGGCTGGGAGTCAGCATTCATCTGGGAGAGGAAATTTCAGAGTCCAAAATTTATGAGCTGGAACCAGAAGTGGTTTGTATTGCTACTGGATCTAGTTTGGTTCTTCCCAGCATTCCGGGAATCGATGGCGGTAATGTTGTCCTAGCCACAGATGTTCTGGCTGGGAAAGCGCAGGTGGGAGAAAAGGTGGTTATTCTTGGCGGCGGTGAGATCGGCCTTGAAACTGGCTATCACCTAGCCGAACAGGGCAAAAAGGTCACCATAATTGAGCAGATGAAGAGGGTAGCTACAGAAATGATTCCCGCATTCAACTACTATGTTAGACACAAATTTGCGGGCTTCGGCGGAAAACTCATAACTCAGGCAAAGGTAGTCGAGGTAACATCAGAGGGAGCAATTTATGAGAAGGAGGGACAGAGAAACTTGGAAAAAGCAGACACGGTAGTTGTGGCACTAGGAACAGTGCAAAATAGAAGCCTTTACGAGAATTTGAAGGATAAATTTCCAGAAGTATATCTGGTTGGAGATGCAGCGGAGCGGGGAAAAATAATGAATGCAATACATAGCGCCGCAGAGACGGCAAGGAAAATATAGGAAGCATTAGTAATTCTCTGTCGCTTCATCGTCTAGTTTGGTTGTTTCATTTTATAGGGATGTGCTTTCTGTAGGATTCCTGCCTTTTTTAAGATATTTTTATGTTGGATTTTAAATTCTTTTGAACTATTCTACGAAAAGGTTATAACATTTTTTTCGTTGATGAAATATTAAGCTAATTATGGAGGGTTTACGTGTTAAAGGAAACTGAAATTTGGGGACCTTCCGAGAACTTGTCCCCGAGGGTTAAGCGTCTCAGAGAGGAATACTGGAATTTTGATAAACGCGAATACTTTAGAAATGAAGCCATTTCCTACACTACGGGTACTCCTTGGGACACTACTTGGATTCAGCACAATTTTGCCAGTGCTCCGGAGCTTCTGGTTTACGGTAATGCGGTGGAGGATTCCTTTAACGCCATGGCTGTAAAGGTGGATTTGCCTGAAGGGTTTTGGGATGAGCCTCAGATTGTGCGCCAAGCAATATTCTTTCGAAACGTCTTAAGGATTCACCCAGTATACATTCTTGAGGGAGACCTCATCGCTGGAGCCCATTACGCGGTGGCAATGTCTCTTTGCCTAAACCAAGCTGAAGCTGCTGATTGGAAGGCAAGAGACACCGAATACATGAAGAGACTAAGGCATTATCTTGATTTGGGTCTGGGAACCACTGGGCCGATTCCGGGCCACATAATTCCAGACTATCCTAAGCCTCTCAGAGTGGGCTTTAAAGGCATTAAGGAAGAAGCGGAGGAAGAGCTGAAAAAAGCAACTGAACAAGAGAAAAAAGATTTTCTGAGGGCAGTCATAATTTGCTGTGAAGCAGTAAGGGAGTTTGCCCACCGACACGCAGAGGAAGCAAGGAGACAGGCGGCGGCTGAGAAGGACCCTAAAAGGAAGGAAGAGCTCCTAGAGATAGCGAGGATTTGTGACAAGGTTCCATGGAATCCTGCAGAGAGCTTCTGGGAAGCGGTTCAGGGCGTCTGGTTCACCCACATGCTGAGCAACATGTCGGAGTCCTATATCGGTGCGGGCCTTTCCCATGGTAGATTTGACCAGTACATGTATCCCTATTATGAGAAGGATATAAGAGAGGGAAAGCTTACTCGGGAACAAGCCAAGGAGATTCTGCAATGCTTCTGGATAAAACACAACTATGCCTATGACTACTTTGGTTTGCGGCTGGGAAGGCAAGGTATAACTTCTGGTTACGGCCAGCTTATGACCATAGGCGGCCTTGGCCGAGACGGAAGGGATGCGACCAATGATTTGTCTTGGCTTTTGATAGATGTTATTGAGGAGATGAATCTTTTAGAACCGAAAACCAACATTAGAATCCATAAGGATACACCTGAAGCCTTCCTTATGAGGCTTGTTGAAGCCATACAAAGGTGTAAAGGTGGATCACCCTTCCTACTCAACTTTGACAGCATCTGTGTAAAGGCTTTGGAGTGGGAGGGTTTATCCCATGAGGAGGCTTTGGATTACGGGGTGGTAGGCTGCCTTGAAAACACTTCCCAAGGAAATGATCGGTCAGGAACTGTCGATGTTAACGTTAACCTAGCTAAAGCCGTTGAGCTTGTTTTGAATAATGGAAAGGATATGCTGACGGGAGAGCAAATTGGTCCAGAAACCGGTGACCCGACCAGCTTTAAAACTTTTGAGGAATTTATAGACGCTTATAAGATTCAACTTAAAAACCTTCTTAGACTTCTCATAGAGTTGAACATGGACTTCGACACTCTGAGAGCCACCTATGAGAGGGTGCCCTTCCTTTCAGCCATAGTGGGTGACTGTATAAAGAAGGGTAAAGATGTAAATGCCGGGGGGCCGAAATACAACTTTACCACAGTTGAGGGAGTGGGAATAGCAACGGTTGCCGATTCCCTAGCAGCGGTTAAAAAGCTGGTATTCGAAGAAAAGAAAATCACCATGCAGGAGCTTATCCAAGCAATAAAAGCCGACTTTATAGGATACGAGAAACTGCGCCAAATGCTGATTAACGATGCACCCAAATTTGGAAACGACGATGACTACGTAGACCTGATAGCAAGGGATATCTCCCGCTTCTGGTCGGAGGAAGTTTTCAAGTATCAAGCTCCAGTTAGTGGCAGACGCTACCGCGCAGGATACCTCTCTTGGAACTACTTCATAGACTGGGCTCCCAAAACGGCTTCCACACCGGATGGAAGAACCCGTGGAACCTACCTTTCCAACGGTGTACAGCCAGTTCAGGGTAGAGACAAATCCGGCCCTACAGCCTGCCTGAAGTCCGTAGCTAAATTGGGATTTGACGTAACCCCTAACGGCGCTTCCTGCGTCATACAGTTCAGCCCCTCATCACTAAGGGACAGGGAACACCTTAAAAAACTTGCCTCCCTGCTCAGAGCCTTCGACATTCTAGGCGGAACCGCCCTAATGACCAATGTAATCGATGCCGCCACACTCAGAGAAGCCCAAAAACATCCCGAAAAGTACCTAAACCTACTGGTAAGAGTAACAGGATACAGCGCGTACTTTGTAACTCTGGGAAAAGCAATACAGGAAGAAATAATCGCACGAACAGAACACGCCATATAGTAAAAAAAAGGGAGGTAAAACTAGATACTGCACGAAGGGCACCGAGATGAAAGAGGCGGTAATATTTAACATAGAGAGATTCTCTACAGAGGACGGACCGGGAATAAGGACAGTAGTCTTCATGAAGGGGTGCCCCCTAAAGTGCGTTTGGTGCCACAATCCAGAGGGGCAATCCTTCCAGCAGGAGATATTCGTTTTCGACAAAAGATGCATTGGTTGTGGAGACTGCGTCCAAATCTGTCCAGAAAAGGCAATAATAGTTGAGGATAAAACCCCCAAAATAGATAGGGAAAAGTGCAACAGTTGCGGCAAATGCGCCGAAGTCTGTATTCCCAAAGCAATAGAGGTTGTGGGGAAAAAAATGACTCCCGACGAAGTGCTCAAAGAAGTGGAAAAAGACAGAGTTTTCTATGAAACCTCAAATGGAGGGGTTACTCTCACGGGAGGGGAACCCATCTCACAAATAGAATTCCTAGAGGAGTTCCTTAAAAAATGCAAAGAGGCAGGGATTCACACCGCCATAGAGACCAGCGGCTGCACCAAGTGGGAAACCTATGAGAGAATATTGCCCTACACCGATTTGGTTATGTACGACTTGAAAGAAATGGATGCGGAGAAATCCGTGGAATACGTGGGCATCAAGCCAGACCTAATTCTGGAGAACGCCGAAAAAATGAGCAGAGTAAAACCCATGTGGATCCGTGTACCCGTCATTCCCGGCTACACCGCCAACGAGGACAACGTAAGGAAAATAGCGGAGTTCATAGCGAAAAAGCTTCCCAGCGTTGAGAGAATTGATCTCCTACCCCACCACCGCCTCGGAGAGCCCAAATACAAAAGTTTGGGCAGAAAATACGCCCTTGACGGTGTAAAGCCCCCAGAAAAAGAGGAGATGCTCAAATACAAGAAAATCATGGAATCCATCGGTCTAAAAAACGTAATCGTAGTGGGACATGAAGATAAAAGTTGATATTATAAATTATTAAAAAATGTGGAGGAGAACGTATGGTTAAAATGCCGCCCAAAGTTCTGGAAAAATTCATGGACCTCAACACCATCAAATTTTTGGCCACAGTGGACGATGAGGGAAAACCCAACGTGGTCTACATACTCTCCATGATAGCAATAGATGATGAAACACTAGCCTTCGCAGACCTAGCACTGAACAAAACCAAGAAAAACCTACTCTCAAACGGCAGATGCGCAGTCAGCGTACTCGCCAACAAAGAAATACAATACCAAGTAAAAGGAAAATTCATAGGCTTTCAAGACTCAGGACCACTATACGACATGTTCAACGAAGTACCACAACTAAAATACAACGCCTACTTCAGACCCCCAGCAATAGGACTAATAAAAGTAGAAGAAGTATACCTCGGATCCATCGTACCATCACCAGGAAAAAGAATCGCCTAAAAACCAAAACAGCTCCCACCAAAAAAACCCACCCCACTTTATTCCACAAAACCCAATTCAATTACAGCCATTCAAACAAAGTCACCGATTCCCTCCAAATTACTTTTCAAACACAAACGGGTAAAAATAAAGGTGTCAAAAAGAAAATCACGACTCCAATTTAAAGATACGAATCATAATCCTCAGAACCAGCCACATTACCTACTTAATTAATATAAAAAGAAACCCCCTTCACACACCAAAATTAACAATTTAAATTTACAAGCAGACATGCCAACTTTTCCTTAAAAGGAAAAAAGAATCCAACGCCACAATTTGATAAAAACCAGCAACTCCACGAGACAGACCTGAAGCAAAGCACGCCAGTTTTAGCCGCAAATAAGCACAAAAAATCACAAAAAACACCCTTCCGAACCAAAAAATAGAAAAATTATGAAAAACATACACAAAAACACAACACAAACAATTTTCAACCCGTAAACCAAAAACTATATATTCCAATAAAAAATGTTTATCTAGCAATCCCTAACAAAAAAATTAGCGAGGAACCAAAGATGGTAGTAAAAGAATTCAAATCCGGAGACATAGTAATCAAAATAGACTACGACAAGTGCAACGGCGACGGAGAATGCGTAGACGTCTGCCCGGTGGACGTATACGAACTAGTGGAAGGCAAATCCACCGCCCCACGAGTCGAAGACTGCACCGAATGCTGTGCGTGTGTCGAATCATGCCCCGAGGGGGCCATTCAGCACAGTTCTTGCTAGGGCCTTTTTGGTAGTGCTATTTCCTTTTTTATTTTTATTTTTTTGACTTTTTTCTTGGATAACATTGTGGTGGGAGTTATCAGATGATGTTGGGGGCTAAAAAAGGTGGGGGTTTTGGGGCTATTCTTTGGGAATTCTCGCGTTGGCTACTATGGCTACTGGTAGGTAGAGTGTTAATGCTAGGGGTAGGAAGATGACGATTAGGAGTTCAATCCATGCCCAGAGGAAGAATGTTAGTCCGAGGAATATTTGAGCCCAGGGATTAGTGGCTAGAAGTACAATTATTGCGATGAACTGTAAGAAGCCCAAGACTCCGCCAACCCATTTTACGGGTAAGAGGTGAGACCAAGCTGGTTCGTTTTCCCGGAATCTTAGTGATAAGACTATGAGGGAGAGGACTGTGTAGGGGAGTGATGTGAATATGACGAAGTAGAAGAAGGGTATGACTGAAAAGGTGAAAATGCCGTAAAAGACCCATATGTAGTATGCTAAGATGTGTCCCATGAAGCTTGGTGCTGTTAGGTATAGTGCGGTGAATAGGGTGGTGTTTAGAATGCCCAGGCGCAAAACTATTCCCATTGTCCAGGCTAACCACCAATAGACATGTAGGTATAAAAATCTGAGCCCCAGCCAGGCCACAATTAGCGAAACAACCAGAATTGCTGCGGCTGCTCCCCATCTTCTCTGTTCCATAACTCTTATGAACCTACTTGAAACACCTTTTGACACCAGCCAATGCCCTGCGAAGGCAAAGGCGGCTAAAAGAAGAACTATTTCTAACATAGTTTAAGAGAACCTCTATCCCTATATAAGACTATTTGTACTGCCAACAAAAAATTTTTAGAGGATTTAGAAAATTTCAAGAAAACAGTTATGTAAATGTGTTATTGTAACACCTATTTTTATTGCTCTGCTGTTTCATTGTGTTTTTTAGTATTCATTGTTAGCATATTGAAAGTTAAGGTAGCAACATAAAAAGGTCAATAAAATATGAAAGAAAAATGAGGGAAGGTTTGTGGAGCCAGGCGAATTTTTTGTGTTATTTGTGAAAAATTGGTTCTGAAAACATAAAAAATGTGTGGGATGGGTGATTGGAAGATGGTTATTGTTCTCTTGGAACGTTGAAGTATTCGTAGAAGCCTCCTCTGCTTCCCGGTTTCTGTCGGGGGTCTCCTATGTATCCGGCTATCACCATTTTCCTTAGCAGCATGGGTGGCTTATATGCAGGATTGCCTGTTTCATTGTAACAGTATTCTAATACGTGATATATGGTGTCTAGACCCACAAAGTCTGCTAGTACGAAGGGACCCATGGGCCAACCGAATCCTAATCTCACCATTGTGTCTATTTCCTTCACTCCCGCTATTCCTAGTTCCAGTAGTCTTATGATTTCGGCAACTGTGTAGCAGATGAATCTGGTTGTGAAGAATCCTGGTCCGTCCTTTGCCTCCACTGGAACTTTGCCCATTTTTACCGCTAGATCATGGATTACTTTGTAGGTTTCGTCTGAGGTCACGGCGCCTCTTATGATTTCCACAAGTTTCATGACGTGTGCGGGGTTGAAGAAGTGCATTCCTATGAATTTTTCTGGGCGTTTGGTGGCTGAGGCTTGATCCGTTATCATTAGGGAGGATGTGTTTGAAGCAAATATGGTGTGTTTGGGACATATTTCATCGAGCTGTTTCCATGTTTTCTTTTTTAGTTCAAGGTTTTCGGGAATTGCTTCTATCACAATGTCTGCGTTTGCCGCTGCCTCCTTTAGGTTTGTTGTACCCTTTATTTTCGCCATTGTTGCTTCAAGTTGTTCTTTAGTCATTTTTCCCTTTTCCACAGCCCTACTTAAACTACCCCTTATTCTCTCCATGGATCTTTTAACTATCTCATCTGATATCTCGTAAAAAGTGGTGTTGTAGCCTAGTCCGGCGCAAAGCTGTACAATTCCTGAGCCCATTATGCCGCATCCTAAAACGCATATATTTTTTACATCTTCAATTTTCATTTTTTCCACTCCTCTTCTACCAATTTTTGAAAACCTTAATGGTGAGTATTATACTTAAAACTTTTCTTAAACTTACCGAAAACAAATCCTCGAAATCCCCGAGAAATTTTATTATGGGGATGGGCAATATTTTAAAAAGATGCGTTAGAGGCAAATAAAAAGCGTTTGCCAGAAAAATTTGATGGAAAATGATTTAAGGTGATTGGTTTTGGAGTTTGAAGACATAATTTATGAGAAGAAGAATGGAGTGGCCAGAATCACCATAAATAGGCCTCAAGCCCTCAACGCCTTCAGATCGAAAACTCTGGACGAGATGACCGCAGCCTTTGAAGACGCCGAGGAAGACGAGGATATCAGAGTAGTTGTTTTAACAGGTGCTGGAGATAGAGCCTTCTGCTCTGGAGGCGACGTGTCCGAAATGGGAAAACTGACCCCCGCCGTCGGAAGAAAGTTCCTAGGCAAGTGTTTGAAGCTCTCCACAACTATGAGAAACCTTTCAAAGCCCATAATTGCTAGAATCAACGGCTACTGTCTAGGGGGAGGAAACGAACTCAACATGTTCTGCGATCTCTCCATAGCTTCAGAGAAAGCAATACTAGGCCAGGTGGGTCCCCGTGTGGGCAGTGTCCCTATTTGGGGCGGCACCCAAATGTTGCCGAGGGTGGTGGGTGAGAAGAAGGCGAGAGAGATGATATTTCTCTGTAGGAGATACACTGCGAAGGAAGCCGAGGCAATGGGCCTGGTGAATAAGGTTGTGCCGCATGAACAGTTGGACGCTGAGGTGGATAAGTGGTGCGAGGAAATTAAGGCTCTTAGTCCCCAAAGTTTAAAGCTTTCAAAAATATCCCTGAATTTTGGCTCAGATCTTCTATATCCATCCTTCGTTCACGGCAGGGATATGCTGGCTTTAATATATGGTTCCTACGAGCTGACCGAGGGAATGGAAGCTTTCATGCAGAAAAGAAAGCCGGTTTGGAAACCGGAGAAAAGGGACTAGGCTGAGGCTTTAATTTCCCTCCTTTTTTTGTTTGCGTCGCTTATTATTTCTCGGCCTATGAGGTAGGTTAGTATCTCTGTCGTTCCCCCTGCAATCTTCATCATTCGAGCGTCTCTATAATACTGTTCCACCGGGAATTTTGTGGTGTAGCCGATGCCCCCCAATATTTGTAGAGCATCATTACACACTTCTACGCTCATGTTGGTTGCGAAAAGTTTTGCTTGAGCTGACTCCTTGCTGGCAGTTTTGCCTGCATCAATTAGTCTTGCGGCTCTCAAGGCTAGGAGGCGGGCGGCCTCTATTTTAGTGTTCATATCTGCCAGTTTGAAGCTTACCGCCTCAAAGTTGGATATGGGTTGGTGGAACTGCACCCTAAGAAGCGAATATTCCAATGCAATTTCATAGGCGCGACGCGCGTGTCCGATGGCTTCGCCTGCAATAACCGTTCTCTCAATGTCTAATTCGTCGAGAAGAATCCGGAAACCTTCATTTTCCCTCCCCACAAGGTTTTCTTTGGGAACCTTTATGTTGTTGAAGCGCATAAGGCCATTCCTTGCACCCTTCATACCCAAGAGCTCATAGTGTTCCACAACCTCGAATCCCTCCATTTCTCTCTCAACCACGAAGCAACTCATGCCTTTATGGGGATGCACGCTCCTATCAGTTATGGCAAATGTAGTGTTGACCTCCGCCTCTCCACAATTGGTTATGAATCTTTTTTCACCATTCAACAGGTAATAGTCGCCACTTCGGACCGCCGTTGTCTGCATGCGGGCAGTGTCGCTGCCCACTTGGGGCTCTGTAATCACTATGGCCCCTATTTTTTCACCTGAAAGTATGGGTCTCAAGTATTTCTCCTTAAGATAGTCAGTGCCAAATCTGCAGATGGGGATGCCGCAGAGCATATTTGCAACTCTGGCGGTGCTGGTCACCGGGCTCACCGCGGCCAGTTCTTCGGAAACTATGAGGTCTTTGGTGACTCCGTTTCCCTCATTTAGGCCTCCCCACTCTTTGGGGAAGGGGTAGCTGACATATCCTCTCTTAGCTATTAGCTGTAAAGCTTTTCGGGGATAAACATTGTTTTTTTCAAACTGGTGAGTCATGGGTGCGATTTCCCTGTCCAAAAAGGCTCTTACTTCTCTTCTGAACGAGTTCTCCTCATCTGTAAATAGCCATAGACTCTCATCCGAAACACTATATCCCTGAGGTAATATCAGGTCCTGATACTCAATAGGGGTGAGTCTCTCCACTTTCATTAATGCTTCCTCCATAATCAGATTACTCTCACTCAGGAGGCGAATTTTTAAATAAGTCTAGATGTAACTAACTAATAAACCTCTGTACTGATTTCTAATAATTTTCTGAATATCACCCTTCCTGCCAAAACCAGCCACAATATAACTGAGGGATTCATATTTAGAGTTAGAGGATTTCGAGTTATAGATTTAAATTGAAGTTACTAATTAATAGTAGGTAATGATGATTATTGGAGATTGATTTTATGCTTCCGAGACATCAGACCATTACCAAGAAAATAATTGAGAAGTATGAGAGTGGAAAGAAGGCGGAAGCCATAAACGAGTTAGTTTACAATTTGAGGGACAAAGATTTTAAAGTGCGAGCCGCCTGTGCAGAAGTCCTAGGAAACATAGGAGACCTGAGAACAATAGACCCATTAAGCGAACTATTAAATGACGAGCACAGCGAGGTCAAAATTGCGGCGGTTCAAGCTCTGGGAAAAATTGGCGACGCCAAAATAGTAGAACCCCTCGAAGGACTACTCAACGATGGGGACAGTGAAGTTAGATTAGCAGTAGTAAAGACGCTAAGCAAAATAGGGGGAGAAAAAACCATCCAGCCACTAATTAAGGCTCTGGACGACTCAGATACCAGAGTTCAAACAGCCGCCATTGAAAGCCTGGGAAGAATGGGGCCAAAGGCTTTAAACCCTCTCCTCAAAAGCCTAGAATCTGAAGATGAATACATTCGCGCATCCGTAGCCAAGGCGCTTGGAGAAATCGGAGACCCTAAAGCCACAGATGCATTAATAAAACTAGCAAACAACCCCAGCAGCATTGTTAGAGCAAACACCATAGAAGCATTGGGAAAAATAGACGACCCCAGAATCGTTAGCACCCTCATCAATGCCCTAAAAGACAAAGACGTAGAGGTAAGAATAAACGCGGTTAAAGCCCTTAAACTAGCAAAATCTGAGGAAGCAACAAAACACCTCATCGAAGCCCTAAAAGATCCAGACAGCCGAGTACGCATGTGGAGCGCCGACGCCCTAGGATTTAAAGGGGACAGCTTAGCAACGAAACCCCTACTCAACCTGCTCAAGGACAACGACCCCCGCGTAAAGGAAAACGCAATAAAAGCCTTGGGAAAATGCGGAAACTATGAAGCGGTACCACAACTAATGGAACTGCTAAGGGATAAAGATGAGCGAATCAAAGACCTCGCAGACAAATCACTAGCCATGATAGCCAAAAAATACGGAATCACCAAAGACGAACTAATAAGAAGACAAAAAGGCTAAAAAAAGAACAAAGAAAAGAAAAACAGATTCAAAGAAAAAAGCTCAACATGCCAGAGGTAACCCCAAAAAAATAATACGGAAACCACTAATTTTTAGCGAAATTTTTTCTCCATAAAAGGAGCTTCAAAAACACTACATACATCTAATTTGCGCCCCGTTGCACGATTTGTGAACACATTATATCTCGACAATGTTAAATTAGGATGGTTTCCTTCCCAAAATTACCAAAAACAGCAGAAAAGCCACTTCTCCTCAGGATAAAAAGGGAAAGAAACTAGGGGAAAATTGCTAAGAAAACAAATTTAACATTGTCAAGATATTTTTGGATCAATAAATCCATTCTGACTTTTCCTTCCCAATTTGGGGAAGCGCAAAACAACTGCTATTTTCTCTGCCAATAAGTTAAAAATAGAGATAAACCTCCCCTTGAGGCTTACCCATGTCACCCCAATTGATATAAATTATTTGGGCATAAAAAGTTTTTAGTGCACTTTGGGGATTGGATTGTCCAACAACCTTGGTACGTCACGCCTTAAAGACCTTCTTGAGGCGTATTTTCTCCCACGCAGTCCTCTTAAACCCTCCTCCGAGGAGCCTGAGGCTTAATT
>CAZECW010000063.1:0-25858 GCA_964510585.1 uncultured archaeon
AAGGAGGAGGGAAAGATTATGTGGTTAAGAGGGTGAGGAAAATATTTGAGGGAAGAGTGGGGGACGCTGAGGGCGAGGTGAAGGAGATTATAGACCAGCTTCTAGAGAAACTTAAGCCCCTGAAGGGCAAACACCTAGTAAACAGTAGGTGTGAGGGCATCCATACCCTCTTCATTTTTCTCCTGGCCTGCCAACGCTGCGCCTCAGATGACACACTCACCCTGATGATGCTCTGGTGCTTTAACCCAAAACACATAGAGGAAGCCCTGTTTCAGTGTCTCTCCCACCTCTCAAGCAAGCTTATAAGAAGAGGAACACCATTTAGGTGGGAAGTGGGTAAGACGTACCTTATAAGGTACCGGTCGAGGAAAGGGAAACCGGGCTGGCGTAAGATAAGGGTGAAGGAAGTGACAAAGAAGCATATTAAGGCCCACTGCTTCAAAAAGGGGGAGACCCGCCACTTCAGGAGGAAAAGAACCGCCATGGAGAAGGTGATCCCCCTCCATAAATCCGCAGATGTCCAGAAGCCCGCCAGTCCCCCAAGAATCTTCTGGGGCTGGATTAACTCCTCAACCCCCACATAAGACAGGTAACAACCAGGAAAACTACATACCTAAGACGAGTTCTCTATTAAAAAGCCCAAAAAATCCATATAAATGGGATTATCTAAATTTTGAAAAGAGAAACCTGATTCTTCCCCAATTGGTTAAGAGGTGAAAGGGTGATTTCTTTGGGTTTACTTGAAAGGATAAATAAAATATTGGCGGCTGACGATCCGAGTCAACTCTTGGAATGGGATAAAGGTTTTGGTTTTCACCCGCACAAGAATATTCCTGCAGTTATTACTAAGGCTGAGGGTGTAACTCTCACCGATTCTCAGGGTAGCGAGTATCTGGATTTCTTGGCTGGTACCACCTGTGTAAACATTGGCTATGGGAATCGTGATGTAATAGGCGCTATTAAGAAACAGTTGGACGCATCGGCGGGCCTGACCGGCTTGGCGGTGAATCCTTCCTCTGCTAAGCTCATGAGAGTATTGGCGGAGATAGCTCCGAAAGGTTTGACTAGGTCCTTTATGATTAGTGGGGGTTCCGAGGCTAATGAGATGGCCATCAAGATAGTTCGGAGAGCTACGAGAAAAATTAAAATCATTGCCCGGTGGGGCGGCTATCATGGGAACACGGCCGCCGCCCTGAGTGCAAGTGGGGTTCTCAACTACAAGATGGATTTTGACCCGGTTTTGCCCGGCTTTATTCACGTTCCACCGCCGTACTGTTACCGTTGCGATTTGGGATTGGATTATCCAGAATGTGATGTGATGTGTGCTAGAATGATTGATTATGCCATTCACTACGAGGATCCCAAACAGGTAGCTGCAGTCATAGCAGAACCCATAATAGGATGGGGCGGAGTCATCATTCCCCCGAAGGAATACTTTCCAATGATTAGGGAAGTCTGCGATAAATACGATGTCCTACTAATAATGGATGAGGTTCTCACGGGTTTCGGTCGCACGGGAAAACTGTTTGCGTGTCAACACTGGAATGTGGTTCCGGACATAATGACTCTGGCTAAGTGAATTTCCTCCTTCTACGTTCCTTGCTCGGCGGTCTTGGTGCAGGAGAAGATAGCAGAGTCTTTGGGTGTGGCTCCAGAGTTATCTCCGAGATACGTGGAGCGGGGAATTATGGGCATCACTAGTATGAATCATCCTTTAGCCTGTGCCGCGGCACTAGCCAACATTAGGGTAATCATTGAGAAAGACCTATCAAAAAATGCGGAAAAGGTGGGTGAATATCTTCTAAGCGGTTTGAGGGAAATCGCTGAGGAACACCCCTTTTTCGGGGAAGTGCGGGGCAAGGGCCTGCTAATAGGTCTGGAAGTTGTAAAAGATAAAGACAGTAAAGAGCCGGACATGGATAAGGGTAGGGAACTTCAGGTGAAGTCTATTTTCAATGGCTTGATTATAGGGCACTCCGCAATGAGAACCAGAAACAGCTCCATACTACTCTTCACGCCGCCCTTAATAGTAACAAGAGAGGAAGTGGACAGGGCACTCGAAATCTTTCAAAAATCAATATCTCAGAGCTCCTAGCCATTATTTATGCGTCTTCACATAATTAGTTATGTGGAGGCCCCCTGCACAGCAACCGCTATTATACCCAGTGTATTAAGATTTGTGGGCGTAAAAAGTTTTTAGTGTAAATGGCTGAAGATTGGCTTCATTTTTGGCTTTATGGATGTGGGGGTACTGAAGGATGCAAGTTTTGGAACTTAAAAACCTGAGGGAATAGTTGGGAGGAAGGGAACTGTTAAGTTTTATTTGTTAGAATTTATTAATGTGGCTTGCGTAGAAGTTTTTGTGAGGGTTGCAAGATGGGATTTATTTCTGAGGCGGATAAGAAGCGTTTAAGCGGATTGTTTGAGAGACAGTTTAAGGGCGAGGTTAAACTTGTTTTTTTCAGCCAGGAGAACGAGTGCCCCATATGCTCCACTGTCAGGGAATTTTTGGAAGAAGTTAGCGGATTGTCAAGTAAGATAAAGCTGGAGGTATACGATTATGTCAAGGACAGCGAAAAGGCTAAAGAATACGGAATAAAGAGAATTCCGGCAATCGCGGTTTTGGGCAAAAGGGATTACGGTATACGCATTTATGGTTTACCCTACGGTTACGAGTTTAGGCCCTTCACCGAGTTGCTCCTAGATGTTTCTAGGGGTACCACCGAGCTCTCAGAAAATAATAGAAAGTTGCTACAATCCATCAAAAAGGACACACATATTCAAGTTTTTATTTTACTTACCTGTCCCTACTGCCCAATGGTAACCCGATCCGCTTTCAGGTTCGCGGTGGAAAACGAACACATAAAGGTGGACATGGTGGACATCCAAATATTTCCAAATCTGGCCCAAAAATACAATGTTGAGGGAACACCCAAAGTGGTCATAGATGAAAAAACAGACTTTTCCGGAGCCATTTCCGAAGACCTATTCCTGCAACAATTAGTGGTAATTCAAAGACCCCCAAGCTACTACATATAAAAAATTCACAGCGACCAAAATAAACAAACTGGAAAAATCAAACTACACCAACACTATCTAAACTAAACACTGTGGAGCTCTCATCTTTTGGCCTTCCTAATTTTTATTTATCCTTTTTGACAGAAACAGAAGTCCATGAAAATTTAATTCCTAGAAGCCATTTCTCCCAGATTTGAGAAAACCAAAAAAAGAGGAAAAGCTGCAAGGTTACAGTCCAGTATGCTGGGCTCAGTAGCCTTCGGGTAGCCTTAACTGACTGAGTAAGTGCTAATCGTAGCTCGCGGGTTTTTATACGTGGAATGTGGAAAGTAGAAAAATTGGGGAGCATTGATGAAACTAAACCGTGCTTCAATTTTACTTCTTCTTGGTTTCGACCTTTTTCATTGGCTCCCCACAGCATATTATGTCGCATGCGGAACATCCACACGGATCCTCAACAACCACAATAATTCCGCAGTCTTCACATTTGTATTTCTCGCCCTTCTTAGTCATTTTCCTTTACCTCCTGCCCAATTTCGACAAATAAACTAACGCTTCGCAAAATATAAAGATATTCCACCCCACTCCTTTGCAATTTTTAGAAAGTTCATATCAAAGATTTTTTCACATTTGTGGAATATTATTTTGATTGCTCATCGAAAACCTTTGAATCTCCATTGAAACCTTATAATATGCCTGCTTCACCCTGTTTTCCGGATGGGAGGCTACACATAAAATTTAATCTATGATTTCAGAGTTTAATGTTTGAAGAGTTAATGCTTTGTGGTTTTTATTAGTTCTTTTTCGGTTAGTATGAAGTCTACGGGGATATCGTGCTCTTCTACTAGGTGTGAGAAGTCGTCGAAAACTTGTGTGGAGTGGACGAGGGTTCCGGAGAGTAGATTTGGGTTTCTCTCTTTTAGATAGGCTAGTTCTTTATCGCCGTATCCCGAGCCCTTGCCTATGCGGTTTCCCTTCATGTCTACTGCCACGCTTCCCACCACTGCAATGTCCACCTTTAATGTTAATGGTTCACCGCCCCCGATAAGGTCTTTAATGGACACCTTCGCCTCTTTTCCCGGCTTCATCATTTTGAAACTCTTCATGTGGGGGGTGGAATACGCTAATATTTTGCCGTCGTTGAGAACCATTCGTCTGAAATGCATCAATGCTGCGTCGGGTGGGGAGAAAATGCATCGGGCCAACCGGTACTCGGGAAGTTTCCTAATCTGCCTGCTGGCCTCTGCGGCTCCCACAAAGTTGGGTATTCTACCGTGTGGAGGCAGGGGGAAGGCGGCAATTTTTTCTTTAACCATCAGGTTCCAGACATACTCTCGAAGCTCCTCTTTACTAGTCCACATATATGGCCTCCAAAAAACCCCGCAATTTCCGGCATAATAAATGATTGTTTTGTACTGGTGGGTTTGGGTAATAAGTACATTGGCAGTTTAAAAAGGTCACCCATAGTTTATGCTTGCGACTCCCTTCAAAGGAAGGATTTCAGGCTAACCTAGGATTCCAATAATTTGCTGAGTGCTACCAGAGAATCTGCAGAGCCAAGAGTTATGTTTTTACCCTTTTTCCATCATTTTTCCCTTTGAGAGGAAGTAATTTTTTCCAATTTTTAGCAATGCTTGACAACAGAGACTAACCTAATTAGCATTGTCAGGTCGGTGTTTAAAAAATAAAGTGGCTCTATACTCTCTGCCTATCAGGGTAACCTTTTCATACCATTTGTGACTCGGTCAAACTCATGTGCAACTCTGAGATTCATATCTAGCAGCCAATTGTAGACTCTGAGAAGCATTCTCTGAACACCTCTCTCTGGCAATTTCTCATTCTCCCACATTTCCATATTTTGGCTGACTGTATTATCTATTGGCTCCTCGGTGTGAACTCCCTCCTGCTGGCAGGCTTTCAGCAAGCTCTTGTCATCTGTGGCTAATGAAGACGCACCCTGTTTTAAACAGGAGATTAAGAGCAGAGCATCATTTGTCTCTATAGAGTGCTCCACAACTTTTCCGAGAGCCATACGCGCATCTTCTTCTGTGATTTGCGTGAACTCTATTGGAGAATCGAAGAGGGAAACCGCTTGTTAAAAAGCCCTTTTTCTGTTCAGCCCATAAATCCTCCAGAGCACATAGAAGATTTCGAATGGAGTTAGGGGTGTGGTGATCAGCAACTTTTTTTCACTCACTCTCCTTAGGAATTCATCGCATACGGCTGTTGCAGGATAACCCTCCATAAGGGCGTACACTAAGAGATTAGTGTCAATCATCTTCCTCAGCATTATTGTCCACCAAAAATCAACTCGTCAACCGAAACGCTTTCAAGAGAAATAGCGACAGCCCTGCTCCAGTCAACCTTCACTTTTCTTGATAGAAAATCTTCCCATCCACCTTTTTTTGGTCGGATCAGCACTCCTCCCTCTACCTCAACCATTTCTACTTCCCCCTTTAAATTCCATTTCTCTCTTACATCTTTCGGTATAACTAGTCTACCCTGCTCGTCTATACGCGCTTTTATCACCATTACCATCACCATTACCATTCAGTATATTCACTTTTGCTAATAAATACTCCTAGGACAGCCAACTAATACGGAAGAGTCAAAGACATGTAGCAAAAATAAGAGCAAAGAAAAGGCTTTGCGGGAGAGTTGCCCTTATGTGGGGAACGCAACAAGAGGATCCCAATGAACTCCCCAGAGATTAGGTGATGTGTCGAAGCTACAGATCTAGCATGTCTACCGTTAAATTATACTCCATTAAATCCGTCGTCTGAGAGGGAAGTGTGGAGGAAAAGATGGTTAAGAAGTGTTATAATTGCTTTTCTGCGGCTCTTCTTCTTAGATTCACCATGAAGAATAATATTCCCACTATGATTAGGAATAGGCTGGTTGCGAGGGAGAGGAAGGGAAACCTACTGTAGAGTAGTAGTGGGATTATTATTCCGCAGCTAGGTGTATTGTACATAGGGTTATTGTTTTGAAACGGAAGCTTGTGGTGAGGGGGGTTAAACATGTATGATTCTTATGTTTGATCCGTCTATTAGCGCTTTATGGTCTTTACTTTGTAGGTGTATGTGCTTCGTATACTGGGTTATCACAGTTTTAGCATTTTTCGGTAGTATTTCTGTAGAATTTTAAACTTTTTCGCACCATTTCTTAATGAAAAATAATTACACCTAAGGTCTATATATACATGCATGGTCATGCAACTGATTTCTGCCGGGCAAGTTGGGCTCAGAGTGGGGGGCTAAAATTTGGAAGAAGCCTAAAGGGGACGAGCCGCCTGTGGGAGCATTCTTCCACCGAGAGCTGGGGAGATGTGTCTGCTTCAACTGTTCTCGGGTGAACCGATTTCTCTATTAAGCTTGAGGGGTGAAGATCCCGAGTTGTGGTGGTTGAATCTGGGTCAGAATGGTTTTCACTTCAAATTGAGTGTTGAGGGTTTTTTCGTTTCTGGTTGTGATTCTGTTTTTTCAGCTTTGGGTTTTGTAGGTGATTTTTGCTGTGACTTCTTTGGTTTGGTTTTCTAGGGTGAGGCAGCTTATGAGGTGTAGGGTGTTTAGTAGGTCCATTTCTTCTCTGTTGTGGAGTTGGCTTAGTGATTCTTCAAGGTCTGTTACGTTTTTTTCTTCGCTGAACATTGAGAAGAACAGTTTGGATATTTTGTCTATGTCAAAATTGCTGTTTCCATTGTTCACTTTTGCGTTCTCTGCATACCTTTCCACTACTTTTGAGAAATCTATTTCTATGGATTTTGGGGTTTCCCGAACCGGGATTTCTGCGAATAGTTGGTAGCCGTTTAGTAGACAGAGTGGTATGCCACGTTTTCCCATTACTAGGATTCCAATTTCGAATGGTGAGAGTGGAAAAGTGTATGCCGTGGAGATCTCATATTTTTTTAGGAAATCTAGTTTCTTTAAGTCTCGGATTTCCCTCTCTGACAACTGTGATGCTCTGGTTATGGTGTCAATGGTTAAAGTGACATTCTCTATTTTCAAACTTTCTGTTATTGCGCGGCAAATCTGGATGCAGGTAGATGAGGCGTCAAACTCCAGTTGGCTTGCGGTGTGACATGGGGATAATGGGCACTCCTCCTCTTCTCCTTCGCAGTTGGCGATTTTGTGGAATAGGCTGTAAGCGTTTGAAATGAGGAATCGGTCTCCTTTTTTCTCAGCATACTTCTTGTAGAACTGGAATACTTCAAATACATCAATTAACAGGGAATCATAATCAATGTAGTGGGGAACATTCAAAACGTTTTTGCCATGAACAATCTCGATTCTTCCCTTCCCCCTATCCAAATCAATGACTAGATCCGCCTGTAAAGATTTTCCATCAAGAAAGATTTCAAGGGGAACCCTCTTCCTTATCTTTAACTCTAATATGTCATTAACGCTTCTAAACCCGTTAGTCCCATTGGGGCCCTCATAAAATCTATCATGGTAATAGTCTGTGCATTCCAAAACTTCACTACCGTTTTCCCCCACACCCGTCCTTTTTTTACCCAGGAAAATGAACTTGTCCCCCACCTTCCTGACATACTGCTTCAATTGAAGCAACAAAACAATACGCGATAACCTCTCTACACTCAGACCCGACTCCCTCAATAAATCCTCCCAACTAAGCTCTCCCTTCGACCTCAATATAAGATAAACAGTAATAATGTCTCTGTCCATTTAATCCAGCCACCTCACAACAATACAAAAACCAGGGACCCGCCTCAAAGAAAAGACAAAATTTTTTTACGGGATTCTCAAATTCAACAGAAAAGTAATGCGGCTCATTGTTTCTAAGAGAACCCCGAAACATTCACGGCCACCATGTTAAAAGAAAACAGCCAATCCTTAAAAAAATTTTGACACCAAAAATAGAATCCACATAATCACTATCAACAAATACACAGTATGAAAAAACAATTCCTCACCCTCCCAAAAACCCAAAAAATACATCCAACCCCCCGTGAGAATAACACCCCAACAAGAAAGTGGAGTTCCTTTATACAGAAAAATGAAGGATTCCCAAAAAGCTGTGGTTTTCTCTTGTGATCAGGTTATTATTATTTTGTCTTTTTGGGAATTACTAGTTTTTCCAGTTCTCTTGGAAACTTGGTGAGTAGTTCGTAGCCATTCTTTTTGACAAGCACTGTGTCGGAGTGTCTTACTCCGCCGTAGCCATGAAGGTAGACTCCGGGTTCTATGCTTATAATCATGTTTTCTTTGAGAGGTTTATCGTATCCTTCAGCTATCCATGGTGCTTCGTGGGTTCCTATGCCTATGCCGTGTCCGGTTCTGTGGAGGAGATTTTCTCTGTAGCCCTTCTCAACTAAATAATTCTTGGCTGCGAGGTCAATCTCTGAGCACAGTGCACCCTCTCTGACCATTTCTAGGGCTCTGGAGCGAGCCTCCATTACGTCCTCAAAGATTTTCTTGGCCTTTTCTTCGACGCTTGTCGCAAAAAATGTTCTTTCACACTCACCAGAATAGCCGTCCGCCTGAACCGTAGCCAGGGCCACATTGGGCAGACCCGCCTTTATCACATCAAAGGGTCCGGGTGCTCTGTGAGGCATTGAAGATATGGGCGCAGGCCACACCGCCGCAGTGCTCCCAGTCACCATCAAGTTTGCGTTGGGAATTTTGCCTAGAACCTTCATGTAAACCTCGGTACTCACATTAGCTATAGCCATAAGGGCGATGACTCCCTCTCCAGAGTTCCCTATTAAAACCTCTACTGCCCTGTCAGCCACTTCGGAGGCGAATCTAATCTTTTCGACTTCCTTCTCAGATTTAGTCAGCCTTAAATCCTCCACCAAGTCCTTTGCCACCACCTCTGGCAAATATCTCAAATAGTTTAGGGGCAGACTGGTTTCCACGCCGAGACTGGTGTAGCCTTTCAGTATATCTCTTAATGCTTTAAACCAGCTCTCATTCTCTTTCGCTGGAAACTCCCAGTAGGAACGCACTTCCCCAACCACAGCCACTTCTCGGGCGTGTCCCTCCTCAAGCTTGGGAACAAGCAAAATTGGCGAGTCACCCTTTGGCACAACCATAAAAAATGGGCGCTCATAGGGGCGATAGGCAAGTCCAGTCAGATAATAAAAATTCTCCACGTTACTCACAAGGTAAGCGTCCAACTTTTCCTGTTCCAGTTTCTCCTGAAGATTCTTAACCCTACCAGCCAGTTCATCCCTTGATATCTCCAAAAATATCACCCTTACACTCATTACTCCCAAAAACAAGTCATATTCTACGTGCACAAATATAAAAATTATCATCAAGGGAATACACCCAAAAATTCTCCCAATGATATTCTATTTATACCATAGCTAAAAGTAAATGTGCTGTTAGACATATGATCCATTTGGTTATGATCAGCGGCTACCACAGCCAGTTCGCCTATGCTATTTGCATTAGTGAATGGGGAACTGTCCGACAGTAACATGACTCAAACCTAGAAGGAAGGAATACTCCAATTTTTTGGATGTGTAAAGAAAAGGGGAAGGTTTAATAGATTTGTTTCTAATAAAAGTATGTTTGAGGCGGTTGTAGTGTTTGAAGATGAGGATATAAAATTTGATAGGATTACTATAGATCCTAATGTGATGGGAGGGCAGCCCTGTATCAGGGGATTGAGAATACCGGTAGCGCTTATTGTTCGTTTAGTTGCTAATGGAAAAACGTTCAAAGAAATAGTTGAAGACTACCCCGAACTCGAAGAGGATGATGTGAAACAGGCTTTGGAGTATGCTGCGTGGGTCACCACAGAGAAGGTAATTCCGGTGAAGCCATGAAGTTTCTTGTTGATATGTCTATTTCTCCAAAAACTGTTGAATTCCTGAGGAAGCAGGGCTACGAGGCAGTGAGGGTAAGCGACATGGGTATGGCGAAATCTAGAGATGAAGAGATATTAGGTTATGCTATTGAGAAGGGTATGGTTCTTATCACCGCAGATCTAGACTTTGGAAACATATTTGCATACACTAAATCCAAGCGTCCCTCAACTATAATTTTCCGCCTGAAAAACCCATCCCCCGAGTTCGTTAATCAAATGTTGCTATTAACGCTACCAAAAATAGTGGAGCAACTGAAAAAAGGGGTAATTGTTGTAGTAGAAGACAGAAGAATTAGAATAAGGGAACTCCCCATATTT
The DNA here is from genome assembly GCA_964510585.1 of uncultured archaeon. Lineage (GTDB taxonomy): Archaea > Asgardarchaeota > Jordiarchaeia > Jordiarchaeales > Jordiarchaeaceae > Jordiarchaeum. Next base: position 10,174 of record CAZECW010000063.1, read on the forward strand.
GGAAGAAAAAAGTCTGAATTCTAAAAATGTACTAACTTGTATAAGCAAAAACGTATACTTCCCGTTTACGGTGAAAAATGGTTTCTTCTGTTTTACTGGGGCAAATTTTTTCTTCTTTTTTGATTTTATTTTAAAATTCCTTTTTCGCGGATTTGGGAGTTCTTTAATATAGTTGAAGTTTTCTGTCATTGTGCTTACGATTTTTGAGGGGGCTGGTATGTTGAGCGGATAAATAATGCGCAATCTCGTCGGAAATATTTGGAGGAACACAATTATCCAAATAGTTGGGAGAATCTTACACTTTATCGAATGAAGTCTTATTTTTGATGCACTCTTATCGGCAAGGGGAATTTTAATGTTTGTCGAAAAGTAAATAAGGGTATAGGCTTTTCCCGTGTCCTCTAACGAGTGTGTTCGGTGACGTGTAATGGACAATGAACGGAAGGGTTTCTTTTTTGCTTTATCTGACGTTTTTCTAGCTGGACTGTTTCCGGTGATTACCAAGTATGGTGTGGGTTTTGTGAATCCCGTGTTTTTCGCAGCGATAAGTGCGCTTTGTGGCGGGGGATTTATGCTCGTAGTTTTAAAATTTAGGGGGGAACTGAAGAAATTGTTTTCGAGGGAGCTTGTTTTGGGTCTTTTTTTGATAGGGTTCTTTGGAACATTTTGCACTTCTCTTCTCTTTTTCTTTGGTTCCACTATGACCAGTGGGGTGAACTCTTCCATTCTGCTTCAATCAGAACCAGTTTACTCCATAGTTTTGAGCTACTTCCTCCTAGGAGAGCTGATTCGGAAAAAGCAGATTGCTGTAACCCTCCTCATTCTCTGCGGAACAATAATCGTTCTCTACAATGGCGTTTTGTCCTTAAATATGGGAGACGTATTGGTACTCTTAACTCCCCTTTTCTGGCAAATTGCACATGTACTTGGGAGAAAAATATTGGAAAAAACGGGTACCTATGTGGTTACCGCGGGGCGAATCCTTTATGGGGGTTTGCTACTCTTTATTCTGACTCTAATTCCCGGTTTTGGAGATTTTGGGCTCCTAATTGATGCGGGGATGGTGCTCATATTTGTTTTTCAGGGGATTTTAGCGTTTGCATGTTCAGCCTTGGTGTGGTATGAAGCCATATCAAGGATAAACTTGTCTAAGGCCACAGCTATTATTGCTCCCTACCCCGTTTTCTCAGTAATTCTTGCCTGGATATTTCTGGGTGAGACGGTATCCATTTATCAGATGGCAGGTTTAGCAGTGATAGTTGTGGGGATTATTTTTCTTTCAAGGATTCATAGTGAGAGGAGAGGAAAAATGCTGGGAAAAGAAGAAAAGGTTGCTGAGACTAACCAATAATCCTTGCTGGAATAAATGGTTTCACGGTTTTAGAAAAAGGATAAATAGTGGTGCCACTCTTCTTCACTAATATTTGTTGGGAAACTGCTTGATCTGGTGACTGCGGTGGACGGTGAAAGGAAGGGACTAATTTTTTGTGTGCTGGAAATAATTTTGGCGGGACTGTTTCCAGTTATTACCAAGTATGGTGTGGGTTTCGTGAACCCCATTTTTTTCGCGGCGATAAGTGCTCTTGTGGGAGCAGGATTCATGCTTGTAGTTTTGAGACTAAGAGGAGAGCTAAAAAAACTGTTCACCAGGGAGATTCTGGGAAACTTGTTTTTGATAGGATTTTTTGGAACCTTCCTCTCTTCAATTTTGTTCTTCACAGGCTCAAATATGACCAGTGGGGTAAATGCTTCCATTTTGCTTCAAACTGAACCCATATTCTCAATTATTTTGAGTTTTTTCTTTCTGGGTGAATTGATAAGGAAAAAGCAGGTAGCGGTGACTCTACTAATACTCAGCGGCACCATAATAGTCCTCTACAATGGAGTCCTATCAATAAATGTGGGAGACATTCTCATACTGCTAACCCCCCTTGCCTGGCAAATAGGCCACGTACTAGCGCGAAAAACTTTTGAAAAGACCAACACCTTCATCGTCGCAGCGGGCAGATTACTTTATGGGGGAATACTCCTATTCCTACTATCACTAAACCCCAGCTTCAGACAATACCAACTCTTAACTGACACCGGAATTATCCTACTATTCCTATTCCAAGGAATCATAGTGTACATCGGTTCAATAATGGTGTGGTACGAGGCAATAAAGAGAATCAATCTTTCCAAGGCCACCGCCATTATTGCTCCCTATCCAGTTTTCTCAGTGATTCTAGCATGGATATTCTTAGGAGAAAAGGTTTCCATTTATCAATTGGTGGGACTAGCCATAATAATCGCCGGCATAATCCTGCTATCTAGAATTAGGAGTGAAAAGAGAGAAAAAAGGCCGAAAGCAGTGATGGACATAGAGGGTCACCCAAGGCTTATGGAGGACAAAAAGTTTACGAAGTACAGCCAAACTTGATCTAGGGGTATGGGGTTCAGTAAAAGGTAAATGTGCCAGATTACTCCGCCTAAAAATAGGGCAAGCAAAATAGTGACCAGAGAGACAGCCACGGCGTATTTGAGACCCATTTCTCGGGATAGCACCACGAATGCTGCCAGGCAAGGGAAGTAGAGGGAAACCACCACGGCATAGACAACCATTTGGGTGGGGGTCAAAAGAAGACCCAAGTCTGTTATTCCCAGTTTCAGTTGGGAAACTACGAGGAGAGTCTGTACAGTCATCTCTTTGCGCAGCAAGCCGTAAAATAGAGTTACGCTTGTTATGGAGGGCAATCCTAACCAGTTAGTCATGAATGGTTCCATGGGTTGAATAATGGCGTCTAAAAATCCAAAGAAGGATAAAGCACCCAAAGCCACGCTTCCCATAATGATTAGTGGCAGGGCAAGGTACAAAAATTCCCTGAGCCGAATCCAAGTTTTTTGGATAACAGCTCCAAGAGAAGGAACCTGGTACGGTGGCATCTCCATCACTAGGCCCTGAGATGTTCCAGGCAGAATCTTGGAGAGAACGAGCCCGCAAACCACAACGACACCCAATATTATGGAATAAACCATTAGGGCATACTGTATTCCCATATAGTAGGCTACGGAACCCAGTATGACTGATGTCCTAGCAGAGCAAGGAATCAACACTATTAGGAAGGATGCTATTAAACGCTGTTTTCTGCTCTCCAAAATGCGGGTGCCCATCAAAGCCGGAACATTGCAGCCCAGAGAAGCCAGAAGGGGAATTATGGATTTTCCATGCAAACCAAACCTGTGCATCACATTGTCAAGCAGAAAGGCTATCCGGGCAAGGTAACCCGTATCTTCCAAAAGTGCCAGAACTATGTAAAAAGTTAAAATATAGGGAAACGCAATGGCAAAAACCGCCTGAACCCCCAACACCGCCCCATCAATAACTAGGTTCTTGACCAAAAATGGGTAGGGATAAACCTGAGGCAACCACAACTGAAGCAACAAACCTTGCTCCGGACCAACGACCTCATATAGAAACCGCGTATACATATCAAAGTAAGTGTATCCCAGCACATTATTCACAAAGGGTGTAACTACATTCTCGAAAAATGATGTTATAACTCCCTCCAAAAAGCCCCCGCCGAAAAACAGTAAGGCGAATATTCCCAAAACCACCATCAAAAGGAAGGGTATCCCGGTGTAATAGGATAAAGTTATGCTGTCAAGTCTGTCGCGAAGAGTAGGCTTCACAGATTTCTCCACGGTCACCTTTTTTGCTATTTCCCCCGCCAGAGCGTACCTCTCCTTGGAAATTCGCGTTTCGGGCTTCTCCCCGAACCTCCACTCAATCTCCCTCCTCAATTTGGAAACAAAGTTTCTCAAAGAAGGACTCATCTCACCCTTCATAGCCAACTCCGCAGCTTTCCAGTCGCCCTCCAAAAGCCACTTAGCAATAACCCGCGCAGAAGCTAACTCTTCGGTGGAAACCTCACGAGTTATTCTCGCCTCCAATCTTCTAATTAACCGTTCCACATCCAAACTGTAACCAATGTCGCTAAACCTATGCCTATGAGGCACACCCCACCCCATCCTACCCTTGGGAACTTCTTCTTCTGACTCACTTTCCAACTTGGTTTGCTCTTCTCCCCCCATTTCTGAAATCTCTACTCCTTCTAGTATTCCTCCTCTACGTCTTCTACCAAATCCCCTAAAGAATCTGATCCTTGGAGTCTCGGTTTCCTTCTTGTGATTAATTTTCTCATTTATTAGTTGCAGTGGTGTTCCTTCCTCGTGAAAATGGTGAACGTCGTGTAAGTGATCGTGCAAGTGATGCAGTCCATGATGGTGGTACATGTGTTCTTTTTTGTGTTCGATTGTGGCTTCCAGAAGAGCTGCTTCTAATAGTTTTCTAATGTTCTTACCGTGAATCGCCACCGTAGGAATTACTGGCACACCCAGTATGTCTTCAAGCTTCTTTGCATCTACCAGTATGCCTCTCTTGGCTGCAAAGTCCACTTGGTTTAAAGCAATAACTACTGGAACATTCAGTTCTAATAATTGAAGGGTGAGGTTCAAGTTGCGCTCCAGATTAAAAGCGTTAACCACATTTATTATGACGTCAGGTTTCTCCTCAAGTATGGCTCTCACGGCAACCTCCTGATCCTTGGAGGTAGCACCCAGAGAATAGATTCCCGGAAGATCCTTAAAAACTACTTTTTGGCCATCGACCTCCATTGTACCCTGCATTACCTCTACCGTGGTTCCCGGATAATTGGAAACAATAACATTAATGCCCGTAAGCTTATTGAAGATCACAGATTTCCCAACGTTAGGATTGCCCGCCAAATATATTTTTATAGACCTATCTTCTTCTTCCTGCCTTAGACTCTTGGAGAAAAGTTTAACTTGCCGAGGACCCCAGGCCTCGGCTCTGCCCCGTCCCCAGCGTCTCCTGAATTTCGGCAAAGGCATTCCACCAAAAGCTTTTATGCGGGCTTAACTCGAATCAGTTTTGCTATATCATGTCCTAAGGCTATTTGGCACTTACCTAAATCCACAAGTACCGGACCATCAAGAGGGGTTTTCTGCACCAATTTTAGCTTCACGCCGGGAAGTATGCCCAATGAGCATAGTTGATTTAATATTTCAGTTTTCTCATTGGAAATTCTTGTGACCTCAACTATTTGGGATGGTTCCAAATCAGTTAATGGCGTGGAATTGTCAGGTTTCACGTTTCCATCAGGATCGGGTATAATGTTTCCATGGGGGCAACTTTCAGGTTTACCGAGGGTATTATCAATTTTGTCCACAACATCTTCAGACAGCGCATGTTCGAGTTTGCAAGCCTCGTGATGTGCGTCGCACCAATTAACTCCTACTACGTCTACCAGCAACTTTTCCGCTAGACGGTGTTTTCGTATCAGAGAGGAGGCAATGCTTCTACCCTTCTCGGTTAGCTTCACTCCTTTGTAAGGCTTGTAGTCAACCAATCCTTTCTTGCTCAAGGGTCCAGAAATCATCTCTGTCACTGAGGCGGGAGAAATCTTAAGATCCTCAGCTAGAGCTGTGGTTTTTATTCTCTTATTGCCTGCTTCCTCAAGGCGGTAGATTCTTTCAAGGTATTCCTCTTCGATGGATGTTGCCTCTGCCATGTTGGACACCTCCACCAGTGTGGACTTGATATTTAGGCTCTCCTAAATTTTCAGCCATAGATTTAGGGTACCCTAAATATTTAAACTTTTCGATAAACACAATAAACAAAAAGAAACCATAAAAGCTAAAACCTCACACCCATACAAAAAGAATAGCAGGCACTACTACCCACAATCATAATACCCAGATTTTTATGCTGAGAAAAGCGAACACCCTTATCTAAGTGATTTTAGTGCTAGTGTTTTTCTAGAAATTCAAGAACAGCCCTGTTAAATTCACGCGGCTTTTCAAGGAAGAGGGCGTGTGCACACCCCGGAATTACTTTTAGCTCCGCATTTGGAATTCGAGAAACAATCTCTTCCGAGTACCAGATGGGAGTGAGAATATCCCTATCTCCCACTATGACTAGGGTCGGGGCAACAATTCCCCCTAGTCTGGCGGTCACGTCGAATTTCTCTATGGCGTTACACTGGCGGATAAAAGCCTCTGGCGGTTGGGGATATGGATACTCTAGATACCATTTTAGTGATGCGTTTACGAATTCCATGTTTTCAAGGGTTTCTGGAGTAAAGGTTCGCACAAGCATGTCCTTCAGGAATAATTCTCGGGGTTCAATTTTGACTAACTCTTTCCAGATTGTTAGGGGACTTAAACCCTTAGATGCTCGGGGGATTGTGCAGGCCAAAATTAAGCTTCTCACCATTTCAGGGTGCATTATAGCGAAGGTCTGAGCAATCATGCCACCCATACTGGCACCGAGAATATGGGCTTTTTCTACCCCTAAACGGACTAGGAGATTATAGGTGTCCTGGGCACAGGTTTCAATAGTATAACTGACGTCTGTTTTGGTGGTTCTTCCTGCATCTCTATTGTCAAATGCGATCACCCGGTACTTTTTGGAGAATTCTGGTATTTGAAACATCCAGCCCAGAACGTCGCCAGTTAGACCCATAATTAAAACCAGAGGCACCCTGTTTTCTTCCCCATGAATCTCATAATAAATGTCAAGGTCTCCCACTTTTATAGTTGGCATTGAAACCTCCTCACACACATTTTTGTTGAGGCACTGATTTTTTGTGATCAGTTATTTTATGGCTTTTAATTTTTTTTCGGCGGTTGCATCCACGTCTCTTCTGTCGTCTATTCTCAGGGATGTGGCTACTCTTTTTGCTCCCATTTTGAGAATGGCTTCGTGGGCCATCTTTGTGGCTTTAAATATTTCGTCTAGTGTTTCTGCTTCAATAACTGTGGACATTGCTCCGGGGGTGACCTTTACTCCCGAATCAATTAGAGCTTTTATTGCTGCCTTAACGTATTTGCTTAGGCTTGTTCCTTCTCCTATGGGGAATGTTGATAGTTCGGCTATTATCATTTTTCACCACCGAAAAAGTATTATCAATCCCCGCTTATACAATTTATTATGTCCCATTACCGTTTGCCCAAGGGAATGAGGTACTCTACTCTGGAGGAGAGAAAAAAATACTATGAGTTGGAGTTTCCCCTCAAAAAGGTGGAGGAATGGTTGTGGGGAAGGGAGAATACTGTTTTTGCCTTGATTTTGGGAAGACACACAGGCATAGTTCTCCCTGAATATCAAGACATAAGAAATAACACAGTGGTGGTCGATGATTACCAAAATCTTGAGGACGTGCGAGATTATATCCTTCAGTATCTTCCTGAGGGGGTATACTATGATAGAAACCTCTACTCAGACATCCAGGGTTGCAGCAAGTGTGGGAAGGAACCAAAGGACTGTTGGAACTGTAAATACTTCAAGGGACAGGAACTGGCTTTTGACCTTGACCCGGAGAATGTGGTCTGCCCCTACCACGGAAACTATGAGAAAAAAATGAAGATGCACCAGGGGCTGAGCTTTTGCATGTACGAGTTCAAAACGGTGAGGCGGAAAACAATTGAGCTGCAGGAGGAACTGAGCAAAGAATTCACGGATCTCCGATTCGTGTATTCAGGTAGAGGATTTCACATACACGTTTTGGACGATGAAGCCACAAAGATGGGGAGAAAAGAAAGGGAGAAAATAGCTGAAAAGTGGAAAAAAAGGTATCCCATAGATCCCTGGGTGACGGGTGGGGAAATGAGGCTAATTAGGCTCCCCTACTCACTTCACGGAATGGTTTCCAGAGTCTGCATCCCCCTAAAACTAGAAGAAATAAAAAGTTTTGACCCCAGAAGCTCCAGAAAATGTTTCCCCTCCTTCCTAAAAATGAAGCAAGCTTCCTAGGTATACTTCACAACCACTTCTTTAACTTTGGAGATTTTTTGGTTAAATTTGGGAAGCCAACCTGTTTTCTGGAGTCTTCTGGCAAACCATTTCCTCACCTCTTCTGCAAGAATCACCCCACAAGCTATGAGCGCCAGATACGTCCACTCATTCAGCCCCAGAGCAGTTGTGCCGAAAATACTCTGCATTGGAGGAACATATATCATAAGGGTTAGGATGATGATTTGAGACGCTAAACCAATCCATATCCACTTGTTACTCTTAAGGCTTGTTTTAAATAGGGATGTTTTGCTTGTTCTGCATGCCAAAACATTGCCCATTTGGCCCACAACTATGCCAGCAAAGGTCATGGTTACACCTTTAATGTACACTGGGCTGTGGGGGTCTAACTGCATACCAAGAATCCAGCCGCCAGAGGCCCACGCGTTTAGGCAGCCAAACATGGCTCCAGCGGCAATTATTATTCCTAAGTAGAGGGAGCGGAGGAAAACACTTTTGTTAAATAGTCGCTCTTTTATGCTTCGCGGGGGCTGTTCCATGATGTCCTCTTCTGGAGGCTCTTGGCTTAGGGCTAGTGAGGGAATAATATCTATGCCTATATCTATGGCTAGAACTTGGATTATGAGGAGTGGGAGGGGTAAGCCAAAGACTACGTAGAGTATGAAGGGAATAAGTTCTGCCCAGTTATGAGTGAAAACGTAAGTGATATACTTTCTTATGTTGTCGTATACTGTGCGTCCAGATTCTACTGCTTTAACTATGGAGTTAAAACTGTCATCGAGAAGAACCATGTCGGAAGCTTCTCTGGCAATGTCGGTTCCCGAAACACCCATAGCTATACCGATGTCAGCCTCTCTCAGTGAAGGACTGTCGTTAGCTCCATCTCCAGTAACGGCAACAATTTCACCATTCTCTCTAAGGATTTTTACTATGCGAAGTTTTTGCACCGGTGTAACCAAGGCGAAGATTGAGCATCCCGCTTTTATTTCCTCTAAAATCTGCTGGTCGCTCATACCTTCCAATTCGACGCCCGTTATTACACGGTTGCTCCCCGACTGTGAGCCGCTGGGCTCTACGATGCCTACTTCTTGGGCTATACGTTGCGCCGTTAGCCCATAGTCTCCCGTTATTATTATGGTTCTTATGCCTGCCTTTTTGGCAATCTCAATGGATTTTCTAATTTCTGGGCGAGGGGGATCCTTTATTCCTGCCAGTCCCAAAAAAACCATGTTACTCTCAATATTTTTGCCATCTAAGGATTCTCCATCCTGCAATTCTTTATACGCTACAGCTATTACACGTAGACCTTCGCTGGCGAATTTAGAAATTTTTTCTTCAATGACGTTTAGAAGTTCAGTGGTCAATTTCTCGGTTTTACCGTTGACAAATATTTTTTCACATAGGGGGAGAACGCTTCTGGGTGCGCCTTTTGTGTAGACATAAATTTTGTCTCTACCCTTATGAACAGTAGTCATCATTTTTCTCTCAGAAGTGAAGGGTATCATGTGTATGATGGGTTTCCGGGCAAGAATGTTTTGAACATTCAACCCATACTTCAAAGCTGCGACCAGTAATGCTCCGTCGGTTGTATCCCCAATGACTCCCCAGGAAGGATTTCTATCAGAGGGAGGAACCAACCTCGCAGTGTTACAAAGTGCAGAGACTTCAAGGAGTTTCTCAGTCTCTTCAACCTCCTCCATACCTAAAGGTCTGCCATCAACTGTAAACTCACCAATTGGAGAGTATCCTACTCCCGATATTTCCACAATTTTGTCAGGCACCCATATTTTCCTAACAGTCATCTCTCCAGTAGTGATTGTCCCAGTTTTATCTGTAGCTATTACAGTTACGCTGCCCAACGTTTGAACCGCAGATAAGCGCTTTACAAGAATATTCCCCCTCAACATTTTCATAACACTAATGGCAAGTGTGCTTGAAACAGTTACCTGTAAAGCCTCTGGAACACAGGCCACCATTACACCTATCATAAAGAAGGTGCTGGTCAAAATGTCTGCTCCAAGTAAAAATACGCTTATCAGGAAAAAGATGCCTCCCACAATCATGGCAATGATGAAAATGTGCTTAGCGGTAAGGGCGATTTCCTTTTGAAGCGGACTCTGTGGATCCTTTATCTCCAAAGTTAAACCTGCAACCTGTCCAAACTTGGAATTCATTCCAGTTGCAAATACGACAGCTTTTCCCCTCCCCTTAACCACGCTTGTACTCATCAAAACAATGTTCGGAGCATATAAATATGAGGAGCCGCTAACTGTGGTGGGCTCACTGCTTCGAGGCTGCGGTTCAGACTCCCCAGTTAAGGGAACATTATTCGTCCATAAATCAAAAGACTCAACTAGGCGGGCGTCTGCTGGAACACGGTCACCCTCCTCCAGAACTATAACGTCTCCAGGCACAAGTTCCTCCACTAAAACTTTTTCGAGTTCCCCATCCCGAATAACTTTGGCATATTCAGGCATCCAATGCCTTAAAGCTTCCATGGCTTTTTCTGCACGCCACTCCTGAAAAACGCCGAAAACCGTGTTAACGAGAACGACAACAAAAATAACTAGGCTCATCTGCCACATACCACTCAAAAAAGATAGCAAGCTTGCAGAAAGGAGAATAATGCTAAATAAGTCTTTAAAACCCCTAAAAAACCTGTACGCGGTGGCTTCCCGCTTCCTCTCAACTAACAAATTGGGCCCATAAATTTCAAGTCTTCTGCCAGCTTCCTCACTACTCAACCCATTGGGCGTGGTTCCAAGAGCTTCGTAAACCTCTTCGATGCCCAGAGCGACAACTTTTTCCAAGGAAATTCCACCAGAAGGCTTAAATAAAGGCCTAGAAGAAACCCCGCAACTATCTCCAAAGGCGAGCTGGTAAAAGCCGAATTTATTACTCGCCTTAATACTTGGAGAGTTTTTAAGTTTTGGTAAGAGGTTTTTACTTATCTCACCTTCCCGAATTAACAGAATATTTGAGTTTCATACTATTCAAACCAAAAATTTAAACATATCGGAATAACCTTAAAAGAATTGGAACCACCCAAATCCACACAATTAGCAGCTCCTCTCTTTTTCAGAAACTGTTCTTCGTACTAAAATGGTTTCAACACCCTTCTTTTTAACATATTTGTGTAAAAAAAGGAAGCGACACATTGCATAGGTGGAAAAAGGTGGGAGCCTCCCAAAATTAATTCAATCCCTACTTTAGGAGGCTTGCCCAAACAATTTGGATTATAGATCGTGGAGGATGATCTCACTAGGTACCTGTTTCCCCTTGTCGGGAAAAGGTGATTCCCTATTTTTATTGAACCTTAAACGTCTTCCGAAAAAGGATAAATTAACCTTCTTTCTCGGTTTGGAGCCCTACTTAACCTTTTTCAGACACCATTACCAAGTGTATGAAAACTGAAACTTTAATTTCTGTGAAGAGAAGAATTTACACTTGCCTTATTTCCTTGTTTTCGTTAAAAGTTATTTTGAGTTGGTGGGGAATCACTTTTTCTTCTTCTTAGCCTTTACTTCTTTTCCTTTATAATAGTACTCCTTCTTCTTTTTCTCAGACACATAGATGCCCCCAATGTTTACCTTAACCCTTAAAATAGGTTATAAACTATTTATTCTTTTTCCAACTCTAGAGTTTTCGCCAAAAAGATAGGGGAACAGTTAGCTCTGAAAAAACTAGTTAATATGGTAATAAAAAAGGTGAGGTTGATTAGGTGGAAGGCTCTCTCTTCTTTAGGATAAGTCCAACCAGCCACGCTGAACCCAAAGTTATGAAGAAGCCAATGATCCCTGCAAGTAGTGAGGAGAGATACTCAGCACTACTTAGGGCTTCGCCCAATTGGTAGAGAACTATTTCTGGAATTTCGACGAAGGAACTATAGTAGAGCTCATAGATGATTAGAGGGTAGAGTTGTGGAATGTAGTAGTCGGGGAAGAGGGCGTAAGTAATGGTGTATGAGTAAATGGGCAACAGTGAACTAAACTCGATGCCAGTGGCGTAACTTAGTAGGTCGCTGTAGAGTGCCAAATCTTCCGAGACTTTCTCTAAACCATCTGGGTTACGCGAAGCTAATGGCAGGAAAACTGCGATTATCAATAATCCTGCGAATACTCCCCACCTGAACCATCTCTGATTCCAAGTTTCCTTGGCCACGTTTTTTACCGTTTCCCACGCACCCAAAACTATTCAACCTCCATACCCTTTTTTAGAATTCTTTCTTGGACTTTCCTTCTTCTCAGCTGGGCTTGAAGCTTCTTTCATCTCCTCAGCTCTCCAAGACAAAAGTCGTTTAAAGCCTATTTTTGGCAATTCTAATAGGTCTGGTCTAACTCTGATGACGTACTCTATCACAATTACGGTGATTATGGCTTCACCGACTCCAATGATTAGATGCCATCCGACCATAGCAGGAACAGTGTATTGTACTCCGTAGGGGAAGGTGTAGGACCATCCAATCTGCAGTCCACAGGCAAGTGCGGCGAGAACTATGGCTAGGTAGGATCCCACTGCAGCTCCTATTCTTATGCCCCAGTTTCCTTTTTTCACAATTTTCCTGATCCCCAAATAGACGTAGTAACCCACAAATCCTCCAATCAAACCCATATTGAAAATATTGGCTCCAAGAGCTGTTACTCCACCATCCGCGAAAACGAAAGCCTGTATCAACAAAATTATAGACATTGAAAGGAGCGCTCCAAAGGGGCCTAGAAAAACAGATACTAGGGTGGCACCAACCAAGTGCCCACTGGTTCCTCCCACAATTGGGAAGTTGAGCATTTGGAAGGCGAAGACACCTGCGGTAAGCACTGCGAAAAGAGGGATAGCTTTTGTGCCCAGATACTTTTTTGCTTGGAAAAGACCTAGGATGACGAAGACTGCGGAAATAATTGCGAAGACCACACACAGTGTAGGATCTAGATAGCCGTCTGGAATGTGCATTTTTTATCCTCCACTTTTCCTTTTTTTACACAATTTGGTAATACTTTTTTTAAAAAAAGTATTACTGAACTATACGCTTAGGGGTGTCAGCATATAAATTTAACTGTTTCGACAAGAATAATTTAATTTTAAAATAGAATATGTATAAAAATTAGCTATCTTTTTATTATTTTTACTTTTCGTTCCTATTAAGTAACTCCAAAATTTTCTGCTCCGCCGAGCTAATTGTTATTGGAAGACTACCAAAAAGCGGTAAGTTATGGTTGGACTCCAGATTGTGAAATAATTGCCCAATTATGGGTAATTTTAGGCCATACTTTTCCAGAGTCGCAAAGTCCTGGAGAACTTCTATTGTGGAACCAACGACTTTTATTTCTCCATTGTACATTATCATTGTTCTATCTGTGATTTGGGGCAAAGTGTCCACATCATGGGTAGCAATAATAATTGTTTTTCCCTTAGAAGATAATTCCTCTAGTATACTGACAATGTTCTCTACACCTTTGGGATCTAGGTTAGCTGTAGGTTCATCTAGAAGGAGAATGTCTGGCTCCATGGAGAGAATAGTGGCTAGGGCGGCCCTCCTTTTCTCACCGAAACTCAAGTGGTGAGGAGGCTTCTCGGCATATTCCTCCAGTCCGACGAGTTTGAGAGCCTTTTCAACCCGCTCCTCCACCTCTTCCTGTGTGAAGCCCAGATTTATGGGTCCAAATGCCACATCGTCCCAGAGTGTGGGGCAGAATAGTTGGTTCTCGGGGTTCTGAAAAACGAAGCCCACTCTCCGCCTTATCTCCCTAAGATTTTTCTCTACCACTTTTTTACCGAAAATGTGTATGGCACCCTTCGTGGGTGTGAGGAGACCGTTAAGATTCATGAGCAGAGTTGACTTTCCAACTCCACTTTTTCCAAGAAGTAGAATTGATTCTCCAGCATGCACTTTGAAACTTACATCCCTCAAGGCCCAAGTTCCATCAGGATACTTATAGTTTAGGTTTTCCACATCTACTGCTAACTCAGACAACCAAAAACCCCCAGAAGGTTCTAGTAAAATCGGTAAAGATATACATTTTTTTAACAACAAAATCTATTACTAGGTAGGTGGAGTGGGAGTAGTTGAAAATCATAAAATTGAATGCGATCATGTCCACAAAGATTAACCCAAAAACAAGTGCTAATACTAGAGATAGAAAGGCGGCGTCCCTCATTCCCATTTTATGTGAGTGGTGGCTTTCAATTTTTCCCACGTATCCCCTTGAAAGCATAGCATAGTATACTTGTTCTCCCCTTTCATAAGCTCTTATGAATAGTGAGCCTATCATTTGTCCCACCACTTTTATTCTTTGGAGTATGCTCTCCTTTCCGAAACTCCTCATGTTTCTGGCCTGAACCATGGAGAGGGCCTCTCCAGCAAACAGGAAAATGTAGCGATAAGTAACCAGAAGAAGCGAGGTGAAGAGTTCGGGTACACCCAATTTGTTCAGCGCCACAGCCAAACTGGAAAATTTGGTTGTTGAAATAAGGAGAATAGCCGCACATGAAGCAACTCCTACTCGCAAAACGAAAACTATGGTTCTGTACAGCCCCTCGAAGGAAACCGTCAAATATGTATAGCCATAAACGTGAATGAAAGTTAGGGGATTTCCGGAAACTATGAAGGGAATCGGCAATGTTATAATTAGTGAGAAGAGGGGGATAAAGGATGCCCGCACCAAATATAATTTTAAAGGAATTCTGGAAAGCAAAACCAAAACCATAAGGATAACAAGGGGACCCAACAAGAACACTGCATTCTCTAGCGTAACAGCGCAGAAAATTATGGAAACTATGGAGAGAAACTTAACCCTTGGATCCAACCGGTGAACCAAGGAATCTATACTTGTACTCTTCTCGGTAAGTAGGGTGTCTCTAAAAAATGTCAAAAACACTTCCATACTGATAGGATTCTTCAATAATAAACCTCCAAATTCCACATCAAAACAACCTTTGCGATGATCGCATACTCCAAATCTAGATCCCAAAAGGGGGGAGACTCTGCTGTTAAAAAGGTATGCCCTCATTAATAGTGGTAATTATCAAAGGGGTTACGAGTAAAAGGTTCAAGTTTCAAGTAATAAATTTTTCTAAAAAAATAATACCGAAAACATGCCCCGAACAATCAAACACCCATCCACACAATCCCTCATAGTAAAAAAGGACACATAAATAAAAAAAGGGACAAAAAGTTATCTTTAAAGCATCGAAAGAGGAATACTCTCGAAAAGAAGCATCTAAAAAATTTGGCGGTAAAAAACATGATAGTAAGGTCAAAACAGGCAAAAACTGTGGAAATGTTTGAAGGCGTCATCCGCAAAACGCTGGCAATTGGAGAAAAAATGTTGATGGCAGAATTCACATTTCGCAAAGGAGCAATAGTACCCGCGCATACCCATCCCCACGAGCAGGTGGGATATGTGGTAAAGGGAAAAGTTAATTTAAGAATCGGGGAGCAAAAATATCTGTTAGGAGCCGGGGACAGCTACTATATAAAACCAAACATCGAACACTCCGCAGAATTAATCGAAGAATCCTTAATCATAGATGTTTTCTGCCCACCAAGAGAAGACTACAGATAAAACTCAATCTCTAAAAAGTGTTTTGGCGTCTTTTTCTTCTCACTAAAAATTAATTAGGAATATTTTAAAAAAAGGTATCTGGGCGCTTATATTATTAAAGGAACGTAGGGTGATGAGTTCGTCTAAGGCTGGGCTTGAGGAGAGCGCTGCTAGGATTCTATTTTTAAGTGGAGTTAAACTTTTAGCCCAGGGCGAGTTTGAGAGGGCTCTTAGAAGGTTCGAAAAGGCTTCAGAAATTTTCACTGAAAAGGGTCTAAAGTCTGAGATGTCTATGTGCTATAGGCAAATGGGAATTGTTTACACTTTTTATGAG
>CAZECW010000064.1:0-12414 GCA_964510585.1 uncultured archaeon
GTTGTGCTTTGGGGGCTTCCTGTCGGATTGTGCTTTTATCTTGCCAGCCTCTTTTCCCACTCTTCTCCCCCTCGGTTCTGCATCTTCTTCCGAGTTCATGGATTGTTTCTTCCTCTGTGTTGGTAGCTATATTTGGGTGCAAGTGTCTTAATAGAGTTTTTGGGCGGCTTAAACCGCCAGAAACATACCAAAAACGCAAAAATACTCAATTGTGCAACACAGCATATATGTAGAATTTTTTAAATAATTTCATTAGGTTTTGTTGGATTGAAGAATGTAATTGGAAAAGTGGAAAATTTAATAATTAGGGAGTCCTCTTTTACCCATGCTATTTAAAAAAGGTTCTGAAGGGCTTCGTGGGCGGTTCATGTATCTGATACTGTTTGGAAGCATTGGTGGTATTTAAATGGTTACAAGTCTCGGAGAAATAAAGGGTATAGGAAAAAAGGTAGAAGAAAAGTTGGTGGAATACTTTGGGTCTGAGGAGGAGGCGCTCGAAGCGGTTTTAAATGCTAGAATATCCGAGATTGGTGCCATTCCCGGTATCGGTCTTGGTAAAGCGTTTCAAATCGTAAAAAATGCTTACGAACATGTGGAAGGTGTAACCTCCTCCCAAGTTCTGAAAACGGAGGATATCGAAAAGATTTACAACCACCTGATTGAAATAGCGCAATCCTATGCTAGAACCGCGTATGCAAGAAATAAAATGATGCTTTATTGGCCGCTTCCCCCATCCAAGATAGAAAAAATAAAAGCTAACCTGGCCCGTTTCATGGACGCAAAGAAAATTGTTCAAACTATTGATAAAGAAAAAATTAGTGAGATATCAAATCTCCTTAGTGTCCTTACTCCTCTTAAAAAGGGTGTGGTGAAAAAGAAGGTAGAAGGCAGAGCTATCCTGACAAAAAGTAATGAGGCTTACGAGGAAATCAGAAGACAAAAGGTTGACCGCTACTGTAATACCCTTTTATTAGAACCGGGTGAAAAGATCGCAGAGTATGCTCAGGGATACGACCTAGTGTTATATATTGCTCATGGCGAAGACTATGATAGTTCGCTTGATTATGTCGAAAATATTTTCACAATTCCTTCTCAGTGGACTATGAACGATTTAATCCCCGAGCTAACAATTGAGTTTTATTCAACAAACTACAAAGTAATAAACGCTACCTGCGATTTGGCGAAAATAATCAATACCCTGCCAAGTGTAAAGGCCTTAGACGAATTTAAATCGCAGCTAGACATTAAAATTTTGGAAGAGGTAAAAACCCTACTGGGACTAATAACTGAAGAGGGGCGTGTAGCTGAGGGTTACAATGCGGAACTGGACAGATACCGAGAAGCCCTAAAAAAATTTGACACCGCAGTACTAGATACACAAACTTGGCTGAACGATGAGATAAGAAGAAGATTGTCCGAGAGCGAGGCAAAACTGGGGGGAGAACAAATAATCAGGATTCTGGAAGCCGCCAGAACAGACTCCATCGAAGCAGGAAGCTTAAGAAGCTATCTGCCAAGTGAGGTTACCGACATTATATTGGACTGCATAAGGGAGGCTGAAGATAGATTCTGTAAAATTCTAAAGCTTTCCGCCAAGGAAATACCTTGGATAGAAGGTATATTTCCGGAAGAAATTTTACTCCCCATAGAGCTGAATCGCTCCAAAACAATTGAATTAGAAAATACTTTACGTAGACAGTACAGCGTCAAGGAATACACAATACTAAAAGAAATCGCCGACAAACTTTCAAAACATGTGGACGCTGTCAGAAAGGCGGTACAAGCGGTTCTTGAATTTGACTTATTCTTTGCTGTAGGGTTATTCGCTAAAGATTATGATCTTAATGCTCCGTTAATTCAAACTGAGAACATTGGAATTGGATTTGAAGGCGGACAGAACGTATTCCTGAAGGAGATGGAATTAAAAGGAAAAGAAAAAGTTATCCCTATAAACTACGTAGTGGGCGATCCGGGCTTAAAATTTGATAACACTAATGGCGAAAGAATTGTTATGCTATCGGGGGCCAATTCCGGAGGAAAAACTATGACTATCCAACTCATAGCCCAGATTGCCATATTGGCCCAAATGGGATTCCCTGTTCCCTCTAAGAAGGCGAGTTTAAGCCTGTTTGAGGAACTTTTTTACTTTGGGAAATCCCAAGGAATGGTATCCGCAGGGGCTTTGGAACAAAATCTTAGAAGATTTGTATCAATAATAACTAACCCTGCCTCCAAACTTGCCTTATTTGATGAAGTGGAAGCCATGACCGAGTCAGGAGCAGCGGCCAAAATTATTGCCGGAATACTTGACATTATGGGTGAGAGTAAGGGGACATGTGCAGTATTCGTTAGCCACCTATCCGAAGAGATTATTAAATTAACTAAGAACAAAGTTAGGGTAGATGGAATCTCCGCAAGGGGACTCGACGAAAACATGAACCTCATTGTGGATAGAACACCCAGATTCAACTACCTCGCTAAATCAACGCCCGAATTAATCCTCCAGAGATTGTATTCCCTCTCTCAGGGCGAAGAAAAAGAGGTGTTCAAAAGCATTCTGGAAAAATTAGAAGAAGCAAAATAAATGAAAAATTTGGAAAAATCAATACGCTCCCCTAACCCAAAAATTTTTAGATATGATAGTCTTCATCTGATTTTCATTTCAAACCAAAAATTTTCAGCGGACGTTCAATTAGCTTAGGTTTTTCTTCTCACCTAATTTTGATGTCTTTCCACTTTAACTTTACTCCCCACTTTGATACCCAATTTTTTAGCTGCGTTGCCCTGATTTATTGATATCTCTAAAAAGTCGTAGCTTCCAATAACACAAACATAACTCCCAATTTTAGTGTACCCATATGCCTTTTGGAATGGGGAATTTATTCTTTTACCGTCAATCCTGATTTTAATATTGGAACCATAAGTCACACCTATCTTTTTCAAATCATTTTCGGTTATGTTAGTTATTCCATTACCAAACTGGTCTATGTGTATTATCTCACCCCATATCACTCCTTCTTTGACCATAGCTTTTGGAATACTCCAACGAATATAATTGTTAATTTTGGGGCCCACTATTCTAGGTTCAATTCCGTTCGCTAAGTGTGCCGCTACTGGCGAAAAAATGGTCAAACCGTGGAAGGTGTGTGTTTTCTTTTCAAGCATTAAATCCTCATTTCTAATTTCATAAACACTTCTAACCCCATCTCTATCCATAAGGAGCGAAAAGAGGCCGTTATCAGGCCCGACTGCTAAGTAATTCTCGGTTTCTAAAACTATTCCCCTTCTCTCTGTACCCACACCTGGATCGACTACACCCACAAAAATGGTGCCCTTAGGAAAATATGGAGCCGCTGAAGCCAGCACAAAAGCACCATGCCTAACATCGAAAAGGGGGATTTCATGACTAATATCAATAATCTTGGCCTCCGGGCATATACTCAGTATTGTGCCCTTCATGGCTGCTACTGACGACTCCTTCAAACCAAAATCTGTAAGTAATGCTATAATCTTATGTTTGCCAAGCATAAGGCACCCTTCCCAAAATCCAAATAAACAAATTTCATAAGACTTTTTAGTTAAACCCTATTTTCTCGAAAATTAAAAAGGGTTTCCAAACCAAGATAGTATCTTTTTTGATGATGCCCTGGTTCAGAAATATTTTCCAAATAGCTTTTTAATGAAATAATATAAAGAAGAATGTGAAGAACCCAACAGTTTCATTATAGTAACCAGTCAAAGGGTAATGGTAATGACTCGTGGACTATTCGTTGGCAGGTTTCAACCGTTCCATTTGGGCCATTTGTATGTTGTGAAAAAACTGTTAGAAAGTGTGGATGAACTAATAATTGCGATTGGCAGTGCACAGTACAGTCACACGTTCAGGGATCCTTTTAATGCTGGTGAGAGAATCTGGATGATTAGAAGTGCGCTGGACGAGGATTTAGATCCCAGAAGGTATTATGTGATACCAGTTCCGGATGTTAACGATAACCGCGTCTGGGTAGCCCATGTGGCTTCGTATACTCCCCCATTCCAAATAGTTTTTTCGAACAATTCTCTTGTTAAAGTGTTATTCCAAGAGGCAGGGTACGATGTTCAGAGCCTACCATTATATAAAAGGGAATTGTACTGTGCTACAGAGATTCGTAAAAAAATTGTGGCCAACGAGGATTGGGAACACCTTGTCCCAGAAAAGGTGGCCAAAATCATCAAGGAGATAGGGGGAGACAGAAGACTAAGAGAAATTGTTAAAAAGGACTACAATTACCATGACACTAATAACGACCACAAATTTATTCACCAACTATAGGGACGTAGAGGTATGACGACAGTTGCCTCAATACTGAAAAATAACGGGCTGTACGTTGGAGCTGCTAGACAAGGAGAAAAATTGGTCGCCACAATGTTTCCAGTTAATGATGAGAAGGTGGCTAAGAAAAAATTAATTAGCACTATTCATGATAAAAACATTGAATTCAGGGATGACCCCGCCTGTTTATCGGTTTCCCAAAAAATTTTTCAAATTCTTAGAGGAGAAAAAGTGGAGTTTAATGAACCCATAGAAATATCACATTTACCTCCTTTTCAAAAAAGAGTTTTAGAGGCAACTAAAGAGATTCCTTGGGGCACGGTAACCACATACGGTAAACTCGCAGAGAAATTAGGAAATAGAAAGGCAGCTAGGGCTGTGGGAAACGCTCTGGCGGCAAATCCCTTACCCCTGATAATTGCATGTCACAGAGTTGTTAAAAGTAACGGCGAGATTGGAGGATTTGGAGGCGGTTCCGAGCTTAAAAAGAAACTCCTCCAAAATGAGGGAATCAAATTTCAAGGCGATAGAATAGCTCTAACTCAATGAGCCCCTTATTGCCTATAAGAAACCTTACCTTCACCATTCTCTGGAGGTTCAACTGAGGAAACAATGGTAAATGAAAGAGGAGGTGCAAGAAATTATAGAGATAGATGGAAGCCAAGGAGAGGGCGGAGGCCAACTTCTTAGAACAGGTGTGGCCCTCTCAGCTCTGGTGAATAAACCCGTTAAAATTTACAACATCCGCGCTAAAAGGTCAGAACCCGGACTTAAAGCTCAACACGCCACAGCAATAAATGCACTGGCCAAAATAACCCAAGCCCAAGTAACAGGGATTAAAATCGGATCAGACACCATAACTTTTACTCCCAATAGACCTCGAGGAGGCGAATTCAAATTTGATATTGGCACAGCAGGATCAATTAGCCTCGTTCTCCAAACCATAATGCCCTGCGCCGCCTTCGCCCAATCACAGACCAAACTAGAAATCAGAGGCGGAACAGATGTAGCGTGGAGCCCACCCATAGATTATATATCCAATGTTACTCTGCCAATTCTGGAAAAAATGGGTTACCGGTCAGAAATCGTAACTGTTAGAAGAGGACACTATCCTCGGGGAGGAGGGCTGGTAAAAGCTACATTAACCCCTGTCAAGAAATTGCTTCCACTAAACTTGATGGAAAGAGGAGAAATACTTAGAATTAGAGGAATCTCGCACGCTGTAAAATTACCCCAACATGTTAGTCAAAGGCAGGCGGACTCGGCAGAAAAAAAGTTGAAGAAAGCGGGTTTTGAAAATGTAGAAATTAAGCTAGAGTGGTATGAGAAGGAGAAGGACCCACACTTGGGCTCTGGATCTGGTATCGTATTGTGGGCCGAAACCTCGTCGGGAAGCGTGATTGGTGCAGATGTGCTGGGTGAGAAGGGCAAACCGGCAGAGAAAGTAGGTGAGGAAGCGGCAGACAAACTCTTGAGAGAAATTAATAGAAACGCGCCTATAGATTCCCATATGGGTGACATGCTGATTCCATATCTTGCAGTTGCAGAAGGCGTATCCCAAATAAAAGTTTCTGAGTTAACTCTTCACCTACTGAGCAACATTTGGGTTACTGAAAAAATCTTAAATGTTAAATTCAGTGTCACAGGTAGGGAAGGGGAATCCGGAACAATCAGTGTTAAGGGAATAAATCTACAGAATCCAGTCTAACCCATTTTCTCAAAGGTTATTGATTCAAAATAATATAAACTATCATGTTTAATTATGCTGTCTAGGCGCTTAGCTCAAATTGTTCTTATCAAAATCTTATTTTTTCAATCTTTTTGCGTATTTCTTACATAATTGGTTGTTAATCCACTTTTACTTTGTCTAATTTATCCGATTTGCCTTTTTTGGGGATGCGAATTTCTAAAACTCCGTTGTTTCCCGAGTATTTGGCTTTAATACTGTTGACGTCGATTTTTTCGGGAAAGGTGAAGCGTCTTTTAATGGAACCTTGAGGTCTCTCTCGGAGAAGATATCTGACTGGTCCAAAATCTGGGCTTTGGATATCTACTGAGAGATCCAGATAGTTATCTGCGGCGTTCAAGATGATATTGTTCTTATCCGCTCCTGGCAGGTCAATGAAAACTTTGTATTCCGCCTCGGATTCTATTATATCTGCGAGAGGAAATTCTATTTCCTGCTTTTTCTCTAGAGCCTGCCGAAGCTCATTTTCCAACTTTTTTATAATCATGAACAGGTTTTCAGCGGGGGGCTCCCTTTTCGTACTTTACCCCTCCTTGGAGTTTACTGTACCTCATTACTGCCTCAATTGTTTCTTGGACTCCAATATTTTTAATTGCTACCATCCTGATTGGATTATCCAACTTCCTTTCAACTTCTTCTAGATGCTCATTATCCATTAAATCCACCTTATTAATTGCAATGACTATTGGGAGCGTGGGGAACATGGCTTTTATTTCACTTAGCAGTTCTAATTGTGGCTCTATGGGGTAGCCGCAGCTTAAAGTTGGGTCTATGATAAAGACGACTACGTTAGCAATGTGGCGAATAGCCGCTATGGCTTGAAGTTCTATCTTGTTTCTCTGATTCATGGGTCTATCGAGGATGCCGGGAGTATCAATTATTTGGCAACGTTGGTCGTTGTAGGAAAAATGGCCTAAAATGATCTTTTTTGTTGTAAAGGGGTATTCTGCGATTTCAGGCTTTGCTGAAGAAACGCTTCTGACAAAAGAGCTTTTTCCAGTGTTAGGATATCCCGCAACAACAATTGTAAACTCGTCAGTACTAATTGTGGGAAGTTTTGATAGTGCTTTTGTGGCTTCTATTAAAAAATCTAGTTTTTTCCCCCTCTTCTCAATTACTGAGGAAATTCTGGCGTAAGCCTCTATTCTAGCCTTCGCCGCTGATTTAGGGCTATCCGAAAATTTTATCTCCCTAACTTTTTCTTTACCGATTTTTTTAATTACCCGGGATATTCCCTCAAGAGAGGCCAGGGCCTCTTTTAACCTACCAATACCCACAAGAACATCTGCCAGCTCATAATAAAATGGGTGAATATTATCCAAATTTGGAAAAGTTTTCACAATACTCGTCAAGTACTTTCCGAGACTGTCTGAAATAAACTTGACACGCGCCGCTTCGCGTTTCCTCGCCTTAACAATGAAGGGGTCACGTTTAGGTACATTTAGGGATAGACGAGAAGCCCTGTGGAAAACCACATCAAGAAGTTCCTGTGGCCTATGGATCTTCTTGATTTTTGAGAAGGGCTGCATCTTTCATATCCCTCAATAAACAAACAAAAAAAGACACTTAACTCTATCGGCAAGCAGCTAAGAGAAGATATAAAATTAATTTCCCCCTCCATGAGTTTACTATAATTTAAATTTTTAACAAATTAAACTTTTGAACAGAAATTATTAAAAGCTGATAATTAGATTGAAATTGTAGTGTGTTAATTTTCTCACAAAAAGTTTTTATTTGCCGAATAATTCATGGGTTTAAGGAGAGAATCAAAATGTCTGGTTATCCCGAGAGTGCAACAATAGTTGGAATAGTTTGCAAAGACGGCGTTGTTCTAGCCGCAGAAAAACGTGTTACTTATGGTAGGCTTATCCTGAGTCGTACTGGTAAGAAGGTTTTCAAGATTACTGACAGAATAGGCATTGCGGTCGCAGGACTAGTGGCTGATATGCAAGTTTTATCTAAGGAACTCGAAGCAATGAGTAGAATGTACTTTATGGAGATGCGTAAACCAATAAGCGTTCGCTCCGCAGCTACACTCCTATCAAATATACTTTACGAAAGAAAAATGGTGCCCTTCTTCAGCCAAACAATAATCGGTGGGCTTGATAATGGAGAACCAACAATTTACACCCTAGATCCATTAGGTTCACTACTAAAGGACACCTATGCAGCAGCTGGTTCAGGTTCAGAGATAGCTCTGGGAACCCTAGAAAGACACTACAAAGAAAAAATGAGCGTGAATGAGGGAAAAGACCTTGCAGTACGAGCAATTAGGGCCGCAGCAAAAAGAGATGTCCTTTCAGGAGAAGGAATAGACATTATGGTCATAACCGACAAGGGAATAGAAATATCTGAGGAAAGCATCACCTAAATTACTCAGGCAACCCTCCTTTTTCTTAAATAATATACCTGTGGAGCTAAAAATCGAAAAGCACTAATTCTAGTGATTCTATTTCCCCTATTATAAACTAATTTCTAACCCAAAATAATCCTAGAGAACATTTCTATGGCATAGATTTATTCCTCTCGAAAAATAACTTGGAGAATCGAAATGCCAGAATCAATAGAGAAAATGGCTTCCAGATCAAGCAGAGCTTTAGTTTTTGGAGTAGGCGGTGGCGGGGACATTCTGGGCACACTGCCAACAAGTGGATATTTGAATACTCTAGGAGTGGAGACAATTCTGGGGGGTGTGAGCTGGGAACGTATAGTTTTTGACCCAAAACCTGGCCCAAGATCGCTAGAGGAAATACAAAATATAGAAAAAATATCTGATAGCACCGCCTACACATGTAAAGACTCTCAAACCCGCGAAGGGGTGTACTTTCAGTGTAGCAACATGGCTAATTTTCTTAATAAGAGGACAATAATTGTTGATGTTTCAAAAACCGCGAGGGAAATCTCAAGAGGGCTGCAGGAAACTGCGGAGAAACTTGACTTGAACCTAATAATTGGTGTAGATGTGGGAGGAGACATTCTAGCCAGCGGATCTGAGCCTGGGCTGAGGAGCCCCCTTTGTGATGGTACAATACTTGCCGCACTCAGTTTACTGAAAATTCCAACAGCCATAGCTGTTTTTGGTTCAGGTTGTGACGGAGAACTTACACTAGATGAGCTTATTGGGAGGTACGAGCTTGTGGCCAAGAAATCTGGATATTTGGGTGCGCGAGGCATGACTCCCGATGATTTTTCAATTATGAGTAAAGCCGTAAAGTATGTTAAAACCGAAGCCAGCCTTCTCCCTCTAAAAGCTTGGAAGGGAGAGCACGGAGTTTTCAAGATTAGAGATGGTGCCCGTAGCGTAAATCTCTCAATCATCTCAACTATTAGCTTTTATTTTGATACTAAGACTGTCTATAGTTTGAGCCCCATCGGGAAGGCTCTCAGGAATGCCAAAAATTTTCAAGATGCAAACAAAAGACTTCATAAACTCGGTCTAACTACAGAGTACGACTTTGAGTTAAACTATCTGAAAAATGTTGACACTCTCCGCGACTAAAGTTGCGGGGATTCTTGCTTCTGGCTCATCGGGAGCCTTAGGAAGCAATGGGTGTGCCATCACCCAGTTAGCACGCCCTTCCCTTTAGGGGAACGGCGTCTATGTTGGCACCCTCATGGGGGCTGCGTCTTGTTTAGCCTCTTAAAGCCCAAGCCAAACCTTTCAGCTACCAACAATCATCATCCTTTCCTACTTTCTTATAAGCTTTTTGGGCGATTCATCCCCGCGACTAAAGTCGGGGGCTTTCTCGCCAAGGGTTGTAATAAAAGAACAAAGCATCCCAAATGAAAATTATGCCCAACAACCCGGAAACCAAAAAAACAGTTATTAAACTCACCGAAAAAGGGGGGGTGACCGCCGAAAATACTCAAGAATAGTATAGGGTGCCGAGAAAGAAACTATTTTCCCCTGAGCGTAGAAAAAATGATAAACCAACTGGTAGCAGAAAAATCAGACTTAATGGTAAGACTAACTAACATGGGAAACTAAAATAAAAATTGGAATGCTGCCCATGCCAAAAGGTCGTACCAGCATTAATTGTTGCTCTGTGATTTTGAAGCATGTTCCCTGATAAATTCTCTTATGATGAATGTATATAAAACATTCAAAAGCGTGGCAGATAATAGTAACCAGAAAAATATTGATGTAATTTGTTCCGTGTAGAGAAAAACCCAACTTAGAATCCATCCCGTCGCAAACAAAAATATCATGATAAGGAGCATCGGACCCATAATAACCATTAGTTTTTTTCCACCACCTTTCCCCATAAGGAACTGCACAAGATTCTTCACGTCTCTGTACCTCTTGTATCCCTTAAGATCCTTTAACACCGAAACTAAGTGAATATCCCAAGCGAAAACAATGAACGACACCCAAGAAGCCACAAAAACAGCAATCAGAAACACCGTAAAAGGGGTGATTGTAGGATAGTTTGCAAAACTGTTAAAAGGTGTCAGAATATAGACAACTCTAAGTCCAACCGAATAGCAAAAACAAATAATCCAATTAGTTAATGGGATGATGAACATATTCCTAAGCGAACAGCAGAAGAGAATAAGGGAACCAAGAAGGGGGAAAAAGGGCAAATACTTAAACCTATAGACAATTTTCACATCTTTATCGTTCCAATCAAACATATTTTGCATCTCCTCTTAAAAGCAAGACTTTACCCAAAAAAGGGGAAAGGCTCGCCAACCTTTAAATTGCTATGCATTACCCAAATGGGTTCGACACCCATACCCAACGGAAGAAACCTAGGTTACTGTTATACCACGTGAGGAAACTGACATAGACACCTACAGTATCACCATACATGTAACAAACACCACTACTTGGACATATTTGAAGCACAATCCCATTATAATAAATAGTATGGAATGTTGTCCATGTCATAGGATCGTACCAGCAATAACCAGCCACCCAGTGAAATCTTTGGAAGAGCTGGAAACCATAACTGGGATCTCCTCTTGCATTGGCCGCGGCAGTAGTTGATATATCAACCCAAACAGATTCCAACATTCCGCCTCTAGGATATAATATTGCAGATATAATAAAGCTAGTTGCAGATATAACTGCACCAACTAGGTTAAAAGATACAAGACTAGCTGTTAGACCCATGGCGGATAGAACCATTGTTATGTCGTCCCACTCACTATACGCACCTTGTTGTACGAGGACAATAAATGCATTGTTTAGGTAAAAACACATTCTTATCATTTCTGATAACAAGCGGTTGCCTTGTTCCTTCGAAATAATTTTTTCCACTCACAGCTAAAACCAGTTCACCTATCGTACCAGACACTGGAACACCGAACCTTTGAGCGTATTTTCTTGCATCTAAATCATCTGTCAACATTCTAAATCCCCTAGTCAAGGCGATACAGGGAGGCTCTCCTCTTCCCAATGTACAAGCTAATTTGGAAAAACCTTTCTCTCCTCAGAATTCATTTCCAAAACTTCTATTTGACCCAAATCTGAGGCTGGAAAAATTCCTCTCTTTACACCGAACCTTAACTCTTCAAACACTTCACGGGTTGTACACAGGTTAGCTACAGCTTTTTGAAGCAGATCCAACCTTTTTAATAAGTACAAAATTTGAAATAACGGTGGCGTCTGCGATCACTTTTCCCATAGTTTCGCCGCTTCTGCCTCGGCCATGATGTCCTCTTTTGACGACGCACGGATAGGCACGCACTTCTGCCTCAACTCTCTCTGAAGTTCAATTCTGGTCACTCCAAGTAGTTCGGCAGCTCTACTCAAACTTATCCTTCCATTGACATATGCCCCAATAATTATAGACCTGTAGACATTCGGGCTATTCTTGCGAATCTCGGCGAGAATTTTATCTATAGTTTCAGGTTGAATCTCACCAATCTTTCTCAGCTCATCTAAAACCCAAGTCATACGCTTCAACCCATAACTATTCTACAGTTCAATCAATTTAACCCCATCGGAATAGGAACAGTACGTAGAAAAGAACCCTTTTTAAGGCAGGGGAAAATAAAGCTTTATAATACGGCGGACACTAATTAAAGAACAATTCGAGAAACAAAATACTAACAAGTTTTCTCGCAAATTTGGGAATCTTACCGTTATGAATTAAAAGTTGGGGTAGTGGAAATGTTTGAAAAGTTTGATGCTGTGGTAGTTGGTGCGGGTCTTGGAGGTCTCTCTGCTGCGGCTACTCTTGCCAAGGGTGGACAGAAAGTACTTCTCCTGGACTATAGATTCGGATAAACTGGGCTTTTTTTCTGGTTGATCCTGCTTTTTGTAGCGTTTCTTGTGGGGCTGAGGGAAAAATAATGTAGGAGAACGACACGTATAAAGGATATGAAGCCGGAGAGACTCATTCTAATA
>CAZECW010000065.1:0-24880 GCA_964510585.1 uncultured archaeon
AGAGGAGAAACTGCGCCTCTGTAGCCTGAATTAAGCCTCAGGCTCCTCGGAGGAGGGTTTAAGAGGACTGTGTGGGAGAAAATATGCTTCAAGAAGGTCTTTAAGGCGTTACGTACCAAGGTTGTTGGGCAATCCAATCCCAAAGTGCACTAAAAACTTTTTATGCTCCTCCTTTTTTAAATTTGAAAATCACTAATTCTTTTTGAAGCCTTCATCTGCGAATCTAAAAGCCCCCAAATCTTGCCGCCGCGGCCGATTTCATATAAATCTCTGAGCATATCCTTGTCTAAGGGTGCAGGTTTGCTTTTAGCTAGGGGCGTTCCCACA
Source organism: uncultured archaeon (assembly GCA_964510585.1). Classification (GTDB taxonomy): domain Archaea; phylum Asgardarchaeota; class Jordiarchaeia; order Jordiarchaeales; family Jordiarchaeaceae; genus Jordiarchaeum. The sequence goes on from CAZECW010000065.1 coordinate 328, forward strand.
AGCGGTATGAAATAGTGAAGTCTAGCTTTAACTTCACGCTTCTTCAGCAAATTTTTAATGACCTCATAAGTTTTGTATTGGTCTTCCCTTGTTTCTGAGGGGAAACCCAGAAGAAAATCTACAGAGACTCCCAAACCATTTTTTACTGCGCAATCCACTGCTGTGTAAACATCCTCTACCGAGTGTCCCCTATTCATTAATTTGAGTATGCGGTTGCTTCCAGACTGAGCCCCTATGGCAACAGTTTTGTTACTGCAGTACTCCGAAATGATTCCAGCCACTTCTTCATCAAAGTTTTCAGGTCTACCTTCTGAGGGAAACGTGCAGAAAAAGACCCTAGTATTATCGTATGATTTTATGGTTCTTAGTAAACCTTCGATAGCTTTGGGGTCTGCCTTTTTTCCGTCTTGGGAACCGTAGCAGAGCGAGTTTGGACTAATAAATCTAATATCGACGCTTCTTCTATTTCTAAACCGTTTTTGGTAGGCTTCTACATGTTTTTTTACGGATTCTAAACTTCTATGAAGCATTTTTCTGCCGAAAATATAGGACACTTCACAATACTTGCACCCATGAGGACAGCCCCGGCTAATCTCAATGGGCGGAAACATATCAAACTTTTCCGAGAAACCACAAAACTCATCTAAAGATAATTCTTTTGCCTTGTTTGTCACCACTTCGTTGTTAAGAAGATAAGCGATTCCGGGAGTATTAAAAATGGGATTATCCACTTGAATATTATGGATTAGGTCTAGAAAACTAGCTTCACCGGGACCTACGACTACCACATCAAAACCCATTTCCAGAGTTCCTCTAACGTCTCCAGTGGCGTGGGGCCCCCCCGCAACTAGGATAAAGTTCTCTCTCCCAAGCTGGTTAATGCAACCTAAAATTTTTTTTAGCTCTACCAGAATTATCGGAGTCTGCGTAGTGAAAAAAGAATATGCAAAAACTACTCTCCCATACTCTTCGAACATCCTTCTGATGCCGTCCTCTGTTAGAACTCTGGCATCTCTAATGATGCTTATGGGCGTAGTACCAAACCTTTTATCACTTTCCAGCGCCCCAAGCAGGGGAGCAAAACTGTACCAATTTTGTTTAAAAATTCTTAGAACCAATAGAAACTTCTTCCACCCCTTTTTTGGGCTAAAAGGGCACTAGGCAAATCAATCGTACACAGTATTCTAAAAAAATAAATTTTTTCAACTATTTTTTGCGGGCGATTTTCCCTAGCTTAATCAAAGAAGGCAACCACAATCCAATATCCTATTCCCACCTCTTAGTCTTTCATTGAGTTTCGGAACTTAAATAAATATGGAAGCCAAAAATACTATTGACATTCAATGGGAATCCATTGTTCTAAAAGAAAAAAATGCAAAATTTTATTTATTCAAATAGAGGCGCCCCGAATTAGAAAAGCTAGTCCTTTACTCGAACTGTAGGAGGAAGGACATTGCCCGGTTATGAAAAAAAATACATTGGACTAAACACAAACATGGAAGCGGTTTTTGAGGATCTTAAAGCCTTTTTCACGGATCAGGGATTCAAAATTAAATCCTTAAATAAAAAAAAGGGAATTATGGAAGTCCAAACGGAAAGTGACGTGGATAAGAGCTATGGCAAAATTTCTTTTATTGGGAACCCTAATGATTACATAGCCCGGGTTGACTGGGAAGCAACGCTCAGAAAAGTTTTCTGGATAAATTTCAGCAATAAGTTACACGACCAGATAAAGAAAAATAGCAACCCTGAAAAGCAGGGAGAAATAAAGGGAGAAAGTTGGTCCCCCTCAGAAGAGGTTATAGGAAAACTGGATTGGAGGAGGATGCCAGACGATCCAGAGTTAGCAAAGTTGAGAAAGGAAGCAGAAAAGGAGCTGGACGGTAAACGCAGTGTTCTTCTTGCACAAGCGGAAACCTACGAGATAGAAGGAGAAATAAAGGAAGCATTAAAACTCTACAAAATGGCAATTATTATATCAAAAGACTTGGGTGAAAACGTCTACGCCGAAATGTTTGAATCAAAAATTAATGAACTCCAAAAAAAGTAAACAAGTAAAAATTTTCCATTCAACGTAAAAGTACAACGCGCTTACCAACATTTTTGAGAAATGCCAATTGGCAAATCCAAGTTTTCGGAGAACTATTTTAGGTTGTTTTTCTCAGGAATTCTCGCCGCCTAATTACTTCTCCAGAAGATTCTATTTCCTCGAAAACTTTTACGTGTTTATTTTTGTCGGACTTTTTTCCCTCCGCTCTATCTTGTAGTGCAGCCCACTTGTCCAAAATCTCTAGTACATACATTTGGTTTCCTCTGTTTCTCAGTGTAATTAAAATACATTTTCAATTCTTTTAACATTTCAGTGGAAATCAACCTCTAGTAAAGAAGGATTCCTATTCTAGGGTTTTTACGAAGTCTTCTGCCTTTTTTCTGAACCTATAGAACGATACGGTGATGAGTGCGGGTGCCAGTATGAGGGAGGAGATTACTGGAACTAGGAAAATCGGGTTATTAAATATAGCATAGTTATTGTTTATAACCGCCCAGACGAAGCAGACAAGGGTGAGGTATCCTGCGTAAAGAAGCGCTGCTACAGCGATGGCAATGTAGCGCCAATCTTCCCATAAATCGCTCTTTGAAACTAGGGAAGATAGGTTCCATGTCTGAATGACCGCTACTGTGAATAGTATTAACCCCGTGGCCAGAACTACCATCACAACGGGGCCCACAAGTGGATTCATCCCAAAGAATTCACTTAGAGTCATAATGTCTCCAGTGGTTGAAAGGACTAGAATAAAGGGTCCCAAAGGGTACTCTATGCCTGTGGCTAGCCTTATGGAAAACTTTAAGACGGGGGCAGGGGTTAGTGCCAGCAATATAACAGGTATGATAAGTAATACCAATACAATTATTATTGATTTATACGCCAACCTCATTTATTCAACCTCCCTTAACCATTCTATTGAGTTTCCTACTCTTTCAAGAATATTTACGAGTTTAGTTTCAGGAATTTCAAGGAGACTAGCAATTTCTTCTAATGTTCTTTTTCCATTGCAGAGTCTTCTGAGCTCCTTGTAAAAATTAATGTAAGAGGGGTCAATTCCAAAGAGTAATAAACTTCCCCTATCCAGTCTTTTAATTAGAGGATACTGCTTAACCCTTTTAACTATGCTTTGACTTATTCCTCGCTGGATGGTTTTCCTAACTAATTCTAGTGGAATTCCTGTTTTTTCAGCTATTTCCTGAACTGTTTTTTTACCATCAATTTCCTCTAATACTTTCAGCTCTACCTCATTAAAAACCTCCAAAAGTTTACTTTTTTGTTCATTAGTTTGGAAAACTGGGGTAAAAATTTCATGTCGCAAAATTTCTGATTTAGATCCATCAAGCGTAAATTTTTCATATAACGTTAGGCACTCTTCTGGAGGGAGAGAACTCAACTTTACAACTATTTGATCGATTTTTTTCGAAAAATGCATAATGTAGGGTGTTTTAGATAACAATGCTCCCAACCCCCCTTCAGTATAACTTGTAATTGCAGCGTTATCTGACAGCTTCCAAATAATTAGAGAGAGATCGCTTCTAGGTATGGCATAACTTCCCTTGGGGTAAGATTCGTGATTTTTTTGCACGTAGTCTGATATGAAATTCAGTATCTCTCTCCTCTGAGCTCTGCTGCAATAAAATATTTTGCCTTGGGTATTTAAAATGCAAATGTTTGCTTTTGGAAAGGTTCCGATGGCGCTTTCAATTTTTTGGGCAATCTTTTCGAGCTTGCGGAATAACTTTTTTTTCTCCTTCTCATCTAAGCCATCCTTTTTTAATTCCCTTAATTTATCAAATCCCCAACTTCTTGAATAGGGGAAATTGTTCATCAAAAGTTACTCCCACCTACAAAAATTGTAGCGCACTTGATCCTCTATACCCTAAACCGCTGCTCCAATTTTCTAAACTTAATACCTTTTAAACAATTTTTACCTATCTTATATGCACCAAATTTGGTATTTAAACCGGAAGGAGTCTACCCGTATCCTTCATACTCATTAACCTATCAAAGATCTTTCTACTAATTATCCCCACGATTTTATCACCGTCCTCTACGGCAATCCTCTCCGCATCTGTCTGCTGAAAAATCCTCTCAACCTCTGTAATGGGAGCATTTCTATTCACCTTATAGACTGGACTTATCATCACATCCTCCGCTATAAGATCCTGCGGGTTCTCTCCCTCAGCTATCACCCGAAAAATTTCCCTATCTGTCACTATTCCCACAATTTCTCCTGAATCATCCTCAACTAAAAGGGAACCAACTTCCTCATTAACCATCATTCTCGCAACCTCTGGGAGAGGATCGTCGGATTTACAGATAACCACATTTTTTCTTGCTATGTCATAAGCTATGGACACGGTTTTCAACCCTCAATTCAATGCATTAAAATTTGATTTAATGAAGCTTTATTACCCTTAAATTTGTTACCCTAAAATTATGAGCAATTACTAATTGGCGAAGCCATTTCAAGAAACTATCTATCAGCACGGATTAAAAAATTTATGGATAAAATATTTTCATCCCATTTCCCATACTCAGGTTTACTCTGTAGGTTTCACAAGTCTGTGGAGAAAATTAGAAGACTTCGGAAATATCTCAATCCTTGTTAGACGAGTAATTGCGAAAATGGAAAAGTTGCAAAGGGCAAGAAACATTACCAAGAAATAGATTTCTAGAAGGGGACTGTTATAGCGTTTGGCTATAAATTGTCCCGTCTAATTTTTGGTGTTTGGAATAAATTTGTGGCACCTTATGCATTCGAACCCGATGGGTTTCTCTTCTCCCACTAATAGTAAGGCGTCGGATTCGCCGAGTTCCCCGTCGCCGCAAAGGTGAAGAGCAGTAATTTTTGAGGTGTTCCCACAATGGAAACATTCATACTCGTACTCCACAGAGGATACGTTCTTGACTTTATCAATGGATACCACATACTTTTCTATGAACATTCTACGACACACAGCACAGGAGTATACTATTTCATCGGCAATTATTGTTGTCGGGCAACCGCAACGGGGACAATTTTTGTGGGGCCTTTTAACCCGGGATCCAAATAGGCACTTGGTCTCTAATTTTTGATACCATCCACACCATTTGCAGACTTCGTGTAGAGGTGCGTCAGTTTCGGGTGAGCTGATCCTTTTGAAAACCTTTATGAGCTCGGCTTTTTTCCACATCGCTTTACCCTCATTGCATAGCCTTACGCAGGAGTATTTCTGCATATTCGCTTGTATAACAAAATTGGCTGAATATGTATATATAGCTTTCTCATCTAATTGAGAATTTCACAATAATTAAAAGTATAATATGCGAAAATCACAAAAAACTATATAAAAATAATAGAAAAAATGACGTCCCACCACAAAAATAGTAAAAAATCACATAAAAACAAATGTTTAAAACATTATAAATTCTAAACAAACCTAAAGGAATTTTTAGAGGGAAAAGACAGAGGTAGATAACACTGTTTTTTCTTACGTGGCTTATAAAAAATTTGATTAACCCTATTTACTGGTTTCGCTTCCAGAATTGGTTAACCCGTGCTGCGAGACTTCTTAGACAAGAAAGTTTGGAAGGATTGCCACTATATTTATGCATTATGCTCTCAGCGTAAGTCATGAAGCTATCAATATCTACTCCTCGTTTAAGAAATAGACAGAGAAGGTTATATTTGTATGAAGACACAACCACATTTTTATCCTTAAAAACTATGGCTTTAGGCAAGATGTCGCGATGCATCCCTACCATAAACATGGTGTAAAACTCAGCTATCATTTCCTTTACTGATGTCTCTCCGTCAAGACTCGTTTCCCATTTTAACATTGGACCATATTCCTGATCCATACCAATTAATGCCACTGCCTTCAACCCATAATCTTTCAGCGACTCCATTTTTAATCCTCCTCTATGCTACTGAGGAAAATTAACATAAAGTTATATTAAACATAGTATTTTTTAGATAATATTCAAAGAACCTTTTCTTGAAAATCCAAAAACTCTTATTACGCTTCAAATTATTCTTAAGTATTAGAATTCAATAGTATGCAAATATTTAACGAAATGATTATATACAATGCTAAATTAATTATCTAAAATTTTTCTTATTCCCCAATGGAAAAATTAAAAAGATTCCAAATTAAGGGAAAAAACAGGGAAACATAATGGCCATAAGAAACCTGTATGTCTTCAAATCTTCAGGTCTCCTGCTGTTTCACAAAGACTACCAAGCAGTCAGTGTAGACTCTAATCTAGTATCAGGCTTCTTCTCAGCGATACAATCGTTTGCCGAAACACTCTTACAGGAAAAAGAAACAGAACTCCACAGTATGAATCTAGGCAAATACACATTTATATTTCATTCAGAAGACGATTTAGAAATCACAACAGTAATTGTGGTTGATGACATAAAAAGGGATCAAGAAAACGCTAAAAGAATTATAGATGCAGTAAATAAAATACTCAAAGAAAAAAAATCAATTGTAGAAAACTTTAAAGGAAATCTTGAAGATTTTTCTGATGTTTCGCAGAAACTGGATGAGATAATTAAACCAGAAACCCTAGATAAAAGAGCCATAAAAGCCCTATGGGAGTAGCCGAAGAAAAGCAATAATCCAAAAAAGAAGAAAAGTGATAGATCCAAAATTACAAATTTTTAGCCTCAGAATCTAAACTCCACAACTAGAATGAAGCCTTCTTCAACAAATTAATTTTCAAATTTTAAAAAAGACAAAAAAATGTGGTGGATGAAGGGCATCTGAGAGCTCACCATTCCCTAGTAATTAAGCCGCCTATCATGCCTAGACCTGCTGGCAGTCCAAAGAGAAGCGCATAATCCCAACCAGAAACACCTGTAATAATGCCGAATATCGAGCTCCAATCTAGGTGACCGGAAACACCCCAGACAAAGTAGGCGATCACCACTATGAAGGAGCATATTATCCCAATTATTATAGCCTTTAGAGGATGTTTCGTAATGAGGCCAGAAATGAAGCCTGCAAGACTAAGGGCTGCAATAGGAACAAATGTCTGTGCAGGTGGACCGGTGGTGGCTAATGTGTGGGGGCGTATCAAGTAGTCCGTAACTGCAAATCGTACAGTAGACCAGAATGCTGTATACTGTCCACCGCTCTCCCAGGGTAACAGCCACAAACTGTAAGCGTTGTATAGGTTCATCAAAGTGTGCCCCATAGCTACGAAGTAGATAATTCCGAACATTGTCGCAAGACATACTATAAAAGCTAAGATATGTCTCAAAATCATTCTTTAATCGCTCCCTTTTTCGTTTTTCTATGTTGATATATTCTTTCAGCTCGTTAAAAATGTGCCGTTTAAGGCATTCTTTAACTCCGTATAAAACTCGGTTTCTAATCTTCAAATATTCGTAGAATGATTACTTTTAACCCCCACTTTGCAGACTCGGATATTTGGATAATTGTGCTACTCTCAAATATGTTCAGCAATATTTTGGCTTTTCCGCAGACTTATTGGTTTCCTCTGAGAGATAGAAAGTTTATCTGTGGTGGAAGGTTCAGCAATAATGCAGAAAATCTGAAAATGGATTTTTATTTATTCTTCACTTGTTTTCTTTTCTGGGTTGGATGCTTTGCCTCCGAATGCTTTTCCAATTTGACCCGTGATGTTTAGTAGCTCCGTAGGGATGACATATTTTCGAGAGTTTCCAGCAGCCATGTTTCTGAGGGTATCCAAGTATTGTATTCCTAGTGTTTTGGTATCTATATTCTTTGCCACTCCTTGAATGATTTCCAGAGCTTGGGAGTAGCCTTCTGCCTTTAAAATGGATGCCTGCCTCTTAGCCTCGGCCCTAAGGATGAGGGCCTTCTTTGCGGCCTCCGCTCTCAAAATTGTTGCCCTCTTTTGTCCCTCTGCCGTTTTTATAGAGGCCACCCTTGTTCCATCAGCCTCAGTGACGGTGGCTCTCCTCATTCTTTCTGCTTCCATTTGTTTTATCATTGCTTCAAGAACTTGTGATGGGGGCAGTATTTCCCTTATTTCGACACTTGTAATTTTAACGCCCCAACGGTTTGTGACTTCATCCAATTTTTCTCTGAGTATATTATTTATGCGTTCCCTCTCAGCCAGAATCTCATCAAGATTTATATCACCCACCACCGACCTAAGGGTGGTTTGAGATAATCCCACGGCAGCCCCCTTCCAGTCTGCAACCTTGATGACTGAATCATAGGCGTCCATAATTCTGTGATAAATTAAAACATCGATCTCTGCAGGAGCATTATCCTTTGTTATGCATTTCTGCCTTGGCACATCAAAGAAGCTCTCTCTCAAATCCACTTTAACGGCTCGGTCTATGATAGGAATTACATAGATTAGTCCCGGGCCTTTAGCTCCTGGTAGTGCTCTCCCCAAGCGGAATATTACCGCTCGCTCATATTCTCGGTATACGCGGAGTCCACTTATAATAACTAGTAAAATGAGTATCAAAACTATTATAAACGCTATGAATATTGGGTTTTCCAACAGTGAGGTTTGAAATTGTAGTGGAGTTGTCAACATTTTCTCCTTCTCCCTTATGTTGTATTTACCCTTGCTTTTATATTCCTTCACTGGACTTTTAAATCTTTATAATTATGCATAGCAACTTCTGACATTGGACTAAAAGGTTCCAATCAACTTTTTTGTGTGGACATTTCCATTTAGTTATTTTGGTTTGGTTTCCACAGTGTTTAAAAAGTACTTTTACAATTTTAATCTTAGGATTTTTGCTAAAATCGCGCTATTTAGAGGTAAATGACATTGTTCCTTGCCCGCTGTGTAGATGATGGAACACTGAATGATTTTTACCTTGTTGATGTTCACATGCATTTGGGTGTTGAACGAGGCCCGCCTATAAGGAATTATAATCGCGATAACTTTTTCAAGTTTTGTCAATCAGTGGAGAAAGCCTTTTTCAAGGAATTGTCTGGTGGATCCCCAAGCATTAAATATAGGCTAGAGGGGGGTAGTGTTCCCAGTAAGTTGGTTAGTTTTCCTATCTTTTTGGAAGGTAGGGCGAATTCACAAACTTTGTTTGACGAGTTTTTTGTGGCTCCCTACGTGAGTAAGATTGCCTCCGTCAGTGTAGGCCGCATAAAATTTGAAAATGATGAAGCCCAGGTTTTAGGGAATAATAATTTAATTTTGAAGTGGAGCGCTCTTCCTAGCCTGGAACGTTTCACAACTTTCAAATATGTTATTTTGTCTAAAACAAGCTCGATAGAGAATGAGATTCGATTGGCTCAGAGTGAGGGTTTTTCTGGTATCAAGGCCAAATTTGACTTTTTAGAAGAATCATTCAAATCTTTACTTAGACTCCTGCAGAATAAGAATTTGCCACTCATGATAGAGATGCTGGGTTCAAAAAAATTTGAAACATTTTATGAATTATTAAATGATGCCCGGTTAGAAATTGGTGGTAATTCAACTCCAATTATCCTCAATTCTTTCGAGTATGATTCAAATGAGGATTTGCTCTGGAAAATTCTAGAAGAGGATAATGTTTACGTGGACCCATTTGGCTTGGAGTTTAAAAACCTAGTTTCCTTCATAACTTCGATGAAGAGCAACGTTTCTAATTGGTCTAGGAAAATATTATTCGGCACCAACTATCCTTTTTGCAAAATTGGTGACACTTTAAAGATTTTAAGGTATCTTTTTAGTTATGATTTTGTGGGGAACGCAACTGATCTTAGGAGAATAATGGGAGCTAACGCACTGGGACTAATTCCTCCCCGTTACAGTTCAACGGGGGGTTCGGTGGAAGAAAAATGCATCATGGCTATTGATGAGTATTCCGAGCAGGCAGCGAAGACATTCGAAGAATTATTGAGCTACTATATAAAAAGGGGCGCAATAAAAATTAGTTCCTGTGATTTTTTGGCAAGAAGTGAAGATGGAGTTGTCGATGTCTCGAAGTATTTACTAACTTTAAAGTCTACAAGGGAAAAGGAAAACGGTGTTACCATCTTGTTTATGAAATCTCGAGGAGGCAAAACTCGTGACGCCCTAGCATTAGCGGTGCTAAGTCCTAAAACCTTAAGCGGGTTTAAAAATAAAACAATCGAAAATGTTGGAAACAACGAAAACTTGAAGAATCTGCTAAGACAAGCCCACTTTATCTCCTCGGATAGTGAAGTTAAAAAAGTATCCGAATTAGTTACTGAGGCACTCTACAAAACCAACACAATCGAAAGAGACGAACTCAAAACATACACGCTCTCTGCGGCTCCGCTCAGCGAAAAGGTTGTAGGAATCAATCCCAAAGATATGCAAGCCCTCGGCCTAAATGACTATGATGTAATCATCGTGGAACCTACCGCTACAGGGGACTGGTACGCCGCTCTGGTGAAAAGCTTTGAAGATGTTTCTCTAGGAGACCTGCAAGTTAACGAAGAACTTATGAACGATTGGTACGTTTTCGAGGGAGACACAGTAAAAATAGAAAAATATAGTGGCAAAATTGACCTTCTCAGACAAGTGGACTTTGCAATAGAATCTTCAGAAGAAATGAAACTACCAGAATTCTTAGTGAAAATTAAAGATAAGATGGATCTACTCTATGAAAAACTAGATGGACTCTACATAGGAAAAGACATGAGACTTATACTATCAATGCTATTTTTGGAAACCCCCACCATTATAAGGCCCATTCATTTTCAACCTGAGCTTGAAGACAGAAAGCTTGGAATTATCAAAAAGGGAAAGACCGTAATTAATTTTGTCTCTAAAAAATTGATTAAACCATACAATTTACTACTAGTCATAGACGTATCTGAAATTATGAAAGAATCAGAAGTACCCGTTGACGAATTTGAAAAAATGACGGATCTATTTACTGCACTGGATGCAAATCAAGTGGAGAAATTAGAAAAACAAATCCATAACGGAAAAATCAGAAAAAACAACGCTGTAGCTTTAATTGGGATTTCCTGCTTAAAGAATCTTTCAGAACAAAGCAATCTAAACAAGGCATCTGTTATATCCTATTCTAATCAAAGCAGTTTGTTCACCATACTAGAAAAAACAAAGGTAATACCCTACATGGATTTCAGCGCAAATAGGAAAAGTTTCTCTCTAAAAGTGCTTTCATCACATATAATTGACAAATGCCAGTATCCTGAGGGGAAAGCAGACCTCAAAGAAGCAGGAAGCAAAGTTAAAGAGTTCACTGAAAAAATAGGGGGAAAAATTCCAACCCTAATTGTAATAATCACCTCTTTGGAAAAAGCAGAGAACTTCGAAGTCTTCCAAGAAATCGCAGATAAAGACCCAAAAATAAAATTCGCATTAATACAAATTGGCCAAACCGAAAATGAAAGCGACTTGAGGAAAGCCGTAGAATCCATAAAAGGTAAATATATTCACATCAGAAAAATAGACCACCAAACCTTAGAAATCGATTTAGCATCTATGCTAATCGACCTTTTATAACAAATTCATAATGAAATATGGCAGCAGAAAATTGTAGGCTAACCTTTTTTGGTGAAAATCGTTTTTCCAAAATGTTTACCAGTAAAACAGGGAGAACAGAAATATTCTAATCACCAATAGCGCTGAGAAAACCACAAGCCATACTGGAAATTTCCACCTCATAACTTTGAGGCCGTCTAGGGGTCCGAAAGGTAACATGTTGAATATTCCTATATCTGCGTTTATACTCGCCCCCACAATCAATATTTGATATAAGTTCACCTGCGAGAATAAAGATTGAACAGTGGAATTTTGGAAAACAAAGGATAATCCGAGTAAAATTATGCCTAGTACCAAGTTAACTAAAGGTCCTGAAAGAGAAGTCTTGCCTACAGTATGCCAATCGCTAGATCCAGAAATCATCACTGCGCCTGGCGCCAGGAACTTTAAAGGAGAAATAATGGAAACTAGTGTCACAAGAACCCCACTAAATATTAATCTAAATTCTGCTCGAAGACCATACATTTCGGCAACAAATTTATGGGCGAATTCATGTAGTAGAAAACTCACCACAACAATGGCTCCTAACCACAAAGCATTATCGATTTGAAAGACCAGCAGAAAGTTTGACAACCATGGTACAAAAGAAACCAACCAGGTTAATCCACTGAGGACCATCCAGATAAGAGTTCCAAACACAAAATTGCCCAGCCCACTACTCAAAACCCATACTACACTGTAAATTAAACTTGAAAACACAACAACCAAAACAATGAACGTGGCAATAGAGATATGGGCGACTTCCTTTTTTGAAGGCACTATTCTTGCCAATCTAGCAGCGGGCTTATCATATATGATGCGTTTCGGAACTATATCCCTATCAAAGGTTCTCTCCTCATGTTTTGTTTCCATCTTCGCTGGTGTTCTTCCCAATTTGTTCCCTTTTTCTGAAACTAAAAGCGTCGAAGTACAATTATGGTTTTCTGGGAGACGATGTTCTATGCAAAAGTAACCCCCACAATTTCGGCACCTGAAAGGTAGGTAGTCTTCCTTACCACAGAAATCACACTTGACCACTTCATAATCCTCCGCAACCATCCGAATTCATAAAACCTTAAACACTAAATAGACCAAACACCTCTTCAAGTCTTAGGGGAATTATAAAAAACAAAAATTTAAGTCTTTACCCCAAAAATATCCAAAAAGTTTCTTTTACAAAACCTTGGCGAGAAAGCCCCCGACTTTAGTTGTGGTGATGAATCGCCAAAAAGCTTATTTGAAAGTAGGGTATACTAATAGTTGTTGGTAGCTGAAGGGTTTGGCTTGGGCTTAAGAGGCTAAACAAGACGCAGCCCCCATGAGGGTGCCAACATAGACGCCGTTCCCTTGAGGGAAGGGCGTGTTAACCGGGTGATGGCACACCCATTGCTTCCTAAGGCTCCCGATGAGCCAGAAGCAAGAATCCCCGCAACTTTAGTCGCGGAGAGTGTCAAACCCCTATCGAAGTCAATAATCTTTATTAAAAAAATTATAATAAACTTCGATAAGAAACATTGGACCTAAAAAGGTTCAAGTATATTTTTGGGTTTGAGACACATTTGAAGGGACGGGGAATCCCCTCAAAAAGGGGTCTCCATATGTTCAAGCCGCACTCCTATATTTGTGTGGGTTCCTTTTTTGCGGCTGGGCTCCCTGAAAAATTCTCCCAATTTTTAGCACGAATATGTATAAAAATGAGGGTTTAGGGGAATGGAGAAGCGGGGGGCCAGAACAGGGTCACACCACAAACCAGCCAATAGGAGTTTTGTTTGAATATATGGGGGTCTTAGTCCTGGAGGTGAAAGAAGCACTATTTAGACTCCCTTTGCCAAAAGGGGGAATGATAGGGGAGAAAAACCAGTCACAAAGGGCAGCAACCATATGTTCAAGCGGTACTCCCATTTTGTGGGATTCTCTTTTTTTGTGGTTGAGTTCTTTTAGGGAAAATCCTAATTTTAGCACAAAAATGTGTAAAAATTGGGCTGAAGGGCATGCAGATGCGACGGGCCAGGGCTGGAACAGCACAAAAACCAGCCATATGGAGTCCTGCCTGAACATATGGGCAGCAAGTCAATCTGAGGATGTTCTCCAGCGATTTTTCACCGACCTTTTCACGACCAAAACCTTTTTCCTAACATCGAGATTAAAAATATATACAGAGCAGGTTATAAAAAAATAAAAACAAATAAATTGGCTAAAAACAAATAAATTGGTTAAAACATTATAATAATACAACGAGTGTTGAATTTTGAGGGAACTTTATGTCTTCAGAAGAGGATAACTCCGTGGTTTTTGAACCATGGAGTAGAAAAGCAGGCATAGCAGGAAGCTCATACCTAGTACAAATAGGAAAAGTGAATGATTACTGGTCCATAGCTATATTCCGGGGAAAAGACTTAATATCCGTAAAAAAAGTAGGCACACTTGACCCCAACGTGCTTACCAGCGTTATAACCAGCAGTATATCCTTACCTCTAATGTCCCCTTATGCAATCGTGAGAAGCTTGGGAAACATTATAAACGAAGCAAAAGTGAGAAAATTTCCCATAACTTACACCCCAGGTCCCACTGAGGAACAACCAACCATTCCCACCCCAGAGACCTCTCTTGAAGCCGCTCCCACTCCTGCCCCTACTCCTACTTCTGCTGCTGTAGAGGAAGCCGCTCCAAAACCTCAAACAGATTTTGAGGCGCTAACTGGCTTAAAAAGGGTAGAGCCGTCTAAGGTTGCTGTTCAGGAGGAGTCTGCCAAAATTGCTAAATCCGAAGTTGAGATAAGTGAAACACTGGGTGAGCCTGAATTGGAAGAGGCGGAGGCACCTAAAACCGAGTCCTCAGAGGATATGTTAAGTGAGTTCGCTACGGGACCCAGCACCGCTTTTCGTTCTATGTTCGAAGAGGGAATTCCAGCCGAGCCCAAGGTTCGTAAAACTACTGCTCCCATGATAGAAATTCCCACCTTGTCTCCTTCAGAAATGTGGCAGAAAGGGATTTCTGGTTTAACCTTCTTTTTGGCAATAGCAATATCTTTCGTGAGGAAAAGATATGGTAAAGATTTGGACAAGCTTTGGCAGTATTATTTGGAGGTGGAGACTAAATCTTGGAAGGCTGCTAAAGACATGAAATTTGAAGAGGTAGTGAAGACCATAGTAAATATTGAGAGGTCTATGGGTTCAGAATTAGAGGTACAAGAGTTTACTGATAGTACCTTTAAAGCCAAAGTCACAAAGTGCCTAGGTAAAAACTACAAAGAAAAATACAAGTCAGCACTCCAGCTACCTGACGAGTTTCCCTGCATACTATGTAAAATCAGAGGTGAGGCAGTTAGTCGCAACCTTGGGTATTCCTTTAAACTCATAGAATCGCCAGAAGGATGCCAGCTAGAAATGAGTTCCTCCCCCAAAAAAGAAAAACTAATTATCTAGATTACAAACCAAAAATCTGCTATGAAAAGCATGTTTCCCTTTCATCCAAAGGAGCCTATTTAAGTCTACTATTTGAACCTAATGACAATTCCCCGCAACTCGAAAAATTTAGTATCTAGCGAGTGGGCTTCACTAAAAGTTTTAACCCTAACCTTTTTTAATTTCTGCAAAACACTTACCCTAAATAAACTTCACCGTAGGGTTTGGCACTGTTACCTCAGCGTCACTCATTGTGGGTGTCCATTCTTAGAAAATGTGTTGGAAACTCTAAAAGCGGCGTGTTTGATCTTTTTGACGAGTTCCACCTATTTTTGGGCATTTAACTATTTTTTAGTAATTATTTTGGAACTACCATAAAGGGCTTTAGCTTGCATTGAGCAATCAGCAAGAAAAAATGAGGAGATAGGTTAAAATTTAAGCTAATATTCAAGAGAATATGGGCCAAAAAGGGTGCCTATACTCTCTTCTTATCAAATCGGCGCATATATTGCTGCTGGTACACTTTATTTTATTCCCATTTTCTGTTTTTCCTGTGCTATCAGTTCTCGTCGAAGAATCTTGCCCGAAATTGTCTTTGGTATGCTTTCCACAAACTCTACTTCACGAATCTTTTTGTATGCCGCTATTCTCTCGGCGACCCAATCCATGATCTCTTGTTCTGTGACTTTGCCCTTAGATTCAGGTTTAAGAATTATGAAGGCTTTAGGAATCTGGCCAACGTCGGGCTCTGTTGACGGTTTGCCAATGACTGCCGCGTCAAACACATGCGGGTTTCTGAAGAGGAGGTCTTCTAATTCTGCAGGAGCTATGGACCATCCCTTGTATTTGATCATTTCCTTTAAACGGTCAACAAGATGCTCATAGCCTTCCTCGTCAATATATGCCACATCGCCGGTTCTTAGCCATTTCAAGCCAGTTTTGGGGTCAGTCCAAAAAGCATTTTCAGTATCCTTAGGTCTGTTCCAGTATCCCTTCATAACTTGGGGTCCCATAACAACTAGTTCGCCCACCTGACCCGGTTCAGGGAGCTCCTCTGAGGTTTCAATATCAATTATTTTGTGGAATGTGTCTGGAAGCAGGGTGCCTTGGGATTCCATCTTGCGGCGATACATGGGATTAACCGCAACTACTGGTGAAGCTTCTGTTAAGCCCCAGCCATGCTGCACTATAACGTTTTGTGCGTTGCATTTCTCTTTAGCCAATTTGTCAAACTTTTCAAGAAGGTCCAGCGGTATTGGTGCTGCGCCATTATTGAAGATTTTAAGATCTGACCAGTCATAGCCTTTCACATTGGGGTCTTCTAGGTGCCTCACTACTGCTAGAAATATTGGGGGTACACATAGGCTGTATGTTACTTTGTATTTCTCAATTAGTTCACAGAATTCTTTAACATCGAATCTCGGTACAACTACTTGTGCTGCACCAGTCCATATTGCTGCATTCATGCAGCATGTCATACCGTAAATGTGGTATAGTGGGAGTACCGTCATTGCAATGTCTTCTTCGCTTACTTCGAAAATTTGAGATATTTGGAGCACATTTGATACTAGATTATAGTGGGTGAGCATTGTTCCTTTTGGTAATCCTGTTGTTCCGCTGGTGTATACTAGTGCCGCAAGGTCTTCTTTTGCATTGTACTCATATTCTGGAGGGTCTGGTTTCGTTTTCTCCATGAGTTCTGTCCAACCGATTGTGCCCTCTGGTTTAGGGCCGAACTCTTGAACAATTATGTTTTTGAGTTTTGTCTTGTCTTTAACTGCTGCTACGTTGGGATACATGAGTTGGAAAACTATCATTGTTTCTGCTCCCGAGTCCACTGATTCATACTCAACTTCATGGGATTTGAATAATGGGTTCATGGGGACTACGATGCCGCCTGCCTTTGATATTCCGTAGAAGGCTATTTCCCACTGGATTAGATTCGGCCCATACAACGCTACCCTGTCTCCTTTTTTCACCCCTAGATTTTTCAGCGCAGTGGCGAATTTATCTACCTGTTCTTTAAATTCCTTAAATGTCATTTTTACGGGATGTAGAAATGCTGGTCTGTCTGGGAATCTTTCGGCAGTCCAATCCAAAATTTTGTGGACAGGCACTTCGGGATAGTATAGGTGGCCTCTCTTATATTTTACCATTAATTGCACCTCCCAATCGTGTTTAACACTTACAAAATAAGAATATATTTAATTTTCGTAAAGTATTGCCATAATTTACCTGTTAAGCCAGATTTCTATAATAATTAACTATTTTGCTTATCTAAACAATTTATTCATACAGATTTGTTTTGAGATAGCCTCTTTTACGCGGGCCGATATTGAGAGTATCGTCTTAGATTTTCTTCTCCTCTCCATTGGTAGTGTGAGAAGTCAATAGAGGAAATCTACATCTTTATGGAGTTCAAAAAGTGACTCTGCTGTGTTATCTGTTATGTTAATTTTACTTTGTGTGCTAACTTTTGGAGGTCAGGATTGATTCCTGGAACTCCTTTTGCTCTAGCTATGGTTTCTATGTATAGCTTTAATGCACTATGATACCCATATTCTTTACTTAGGTTTTTATTGAACCCATTCATTTCAGCTAATTTTTCCAAGAGTTTTTTGGATGAAGAACCATACTGTATAGCTACTTTTGAGCGATTCACCAGAGAAGGGGGTAGCTCTATTTTTTTGGCAATTTCCCTCAAAATAAACTTCCTTATATAATCTGAATTGGTTCTCGCGATTTTGTACTGGGGAGGAATGGATGCGACATATTTTACCATGTCATAGTCTAGGTAAGGTAGTTTCAGTTCTATTGAATTGGCCATGCTTGCTGCGTCATCCCTTTGAATATTTGCTTCAGAGATTTCTTTGACATCTCTGAAAAGTTCTCTGTGTAGGGCCTCATAACCCTCCTGTTTTAAGACTCGTATGTATCTTGCGTATCCCCCGAAAAGTTCATCTGCCCCGCCTCCAGACGTGATGAAGCTTAGGCCTTCTTTTTTGGCTTGTTGCGTCGAGAAATATAACGGTAGTGCTATGCTTACTTGGGATGGATTAGTTTCCTCTATCATATAGATTAATCTTGGTAGGTTTTCCTCAACTTTCTGTATTGTCATATACTTTATTTTGAGGGGCAAATCTAGTTCCTCTGCGGCTTGGACTGCTCCTATAACATCTTTTGAATTTTCCGCACCTGAACAGTAAAGAGTTGGTTTGTACCCCAAGTTTTGCATAGTTTTGGCTAAAACCGCGCTGTCTAACCCTCCAGAAAAAAGCACCCCCACCCTCCCATTTCTAACCCTTTTTTCCACCGCTTTTTGAAGAAGCTTTATTACCCTATTCTGCGCGGTTTTGAGGCTTACTTTCCTATTGTATCCCTCTTTGAGACTTTCTAAATAATTAACTTTCACCCCCGATTCTCCAATTATTGCCCAGGATGAGGGGGGTAAAGGGCGGATGTCAAACATTCCTATACTCCAGAGGGCCTTCCTCTCGCTGGCGAAAGCTATCCTCTTCTCATCTTCAGATAAATAAAGGGGTTTGACGCCAATAGGGTCTCTGGCTATGAGAAATGAATTTTTGTAAAACAGTGCAAAAGAGTAAACACCATCTAGAAGCCTTATGGTCTCCCACATCGCGTATGAAATATTTGGTTTTGATAAAAAGAATTTCTCGAAGAGACGTAAAATTGATTCCTTATCGCTCAAAATCTCTCTATTTGCTAATTGCTCTAAATCCTCTTTATTGTAGATTTCTCCGTCACAAACGAGTGATAATTCCAGTTCTTTGCTGCTGAAAGGCTGACCCGCAGTGCTTGAAGCTACTCCTATACCCTTGGAGCCTTCCACAACCTGAACTGATAACCTGTCAATCTCCTGAGCTCTGTAAATATCATGGTTAAGGTCTACTCCTACAAAATTTGGGCCTCTATGCAGTGTTTCCCGTATCATTTTTATAATTTGCTGAAAGATATTTTCTCCCCTTTTACTATAAACACCAGCTATTGAGCTCAAATTTGCGACATCCTTATTTTCCCTAAATCGTGCTATTTATATCATCTATCTAAGATTTACGCTCTGAGAGGATAAGGGCAAATGCCTGAAGAAAACATAGTGGAACCCCTTTTCGAAGGCCTGGATCTCTTCTGTCCAAACTACAATCAAAATATATTTATGACTATTCCCACAGCCTTTAGAATGTTGGGTGTCAATGTTAAAGACAGAAAGACTCTTCTCGAAAACAAAAATTGTAAAAGTTTGTTTGAGGATAACGATTGCTTGGATGCTGAGAACGTTATTAATGTTATTGTAGACTCTATGGGCACCCAGCAGTTTCCGCTGGCAAGTAGACTCCCAAGAATTTATGAAAAGCTAAATGGGATAGTGTTAAGCTCAATATTTCCAACAATCACTTCCGCCGCCATTCCTTCCATCCATTTCGGTTTACCCCCAGAAAGACATGGTGTTGTGGGACACAAAATCCTCTTCCCTCAACTAGGCACCGTAGTAGACACTCTTAAAATGGCTTCCATTAATGCTCCCAGCTACGATCTCCTATACAAGAGCGGAATCGACGTTAAACTATTACTGCTAGAACGGGGAATATACAAAGTGTTGGAAGAAGAGAATGTGGTCCACGCTGAACTATTACCCTGGGAAATAGCCGGCACTGGGCTCTCACATTTACTTGAAACGGAAAAAGTAAGTTTAGGCTATTCAGACATAATAGACGGTTTTTCCCAGGCTAAGAGAATCTTGGAAAAGTATCGGGGTAGTAAAACTTTAATTAACATATATGTGGGTTTACTGGACTCCATGAGCCATGTTTACGGTCCTTACAGTGAGGAGTACAAGTACGCCATAGACCACCTTGAAAAAACATTTCTTAATTTTATTAGACGTTTAGATGATAGTATCGCTGAGAAATCTGTTGTAACCATGTTTAGCGACCATGGTCAGGATGGATTGGAAATGGAAAAAAAGATAACTCTGGGCGAAGAAGAAATTCAAGAAGTTTCAAAGTTTCTGAGATTTCCACCCGGAAGGTCGGGACGCGTGCTACACTTCTACGTTTGGGAAGACTGTTTACAGGATTTGGTGGACTGGCTTACGAGAAAAGTAGGTGCGAACGGTCTAGTGTTAACATTCAAAGAAATTAAAAGCAAGCTTTTGCCAGAAACTAGAGACGCAGACACTATTCGATCCAGAATCGGCGACGTAGTACTTATAATGAAGAGGGGGGCTGAAATGAAAACAGAAAAAGAGGAGGAGGAGAAGGCGGAAATAATAGAGAAGACATTTTTGGGGTCTCATGGCTCCCTAACGTTTAACGAGATAACTGTTCCCTATTTTGCCTCAAATATTAATAAGGTAAAAGAGCTCATCGATTGATTAGAAAATTTTTGTGTGGCGAATGGAATGGTGAAAATATCCGTCATCATCCCCACCCTTAATGAAGAGCGGTATCTGCCTGGTTGCATTAAATCTGTTTTAAATCAGACCCTACACCGCGACGATTATGAAATAATTGTTGCGGATAGTCATAGTTCTGATAAGACTCGGGAAATCGCGAAAAGGTATGCCGACCATGTGTTAAATCTTCCAAGAGAGGGAGCTGGAGCCGCCCGGAACGCAGGGGCTAAAATCGCTCGGGGAGAAATCCTACTATTCCTCGACGCCGACACAATAATATGTAAGAATTTTTTGGAGGAAGTTTTGAAAAATTGTGATGAAAACCAAATTGTTGGTGGTACATGTGATATTTATCCTAGTGACGGCACTCCCTTCGGGAACGCGTTCTTCAAGTTAATTAATATGATTTACAAATTGGTTTTCCTTCTTGGTAAGCCGCATGCCCAAACCAAGTGTTGCTTCTATAAAAGGAATGCTTTCGTTAAGCTGGGGGGATTTAATGAGAATTTGATTGTTACCGAGGATCAAGAGATGGCGTGGAGGGCCGCTAAAATTGGCAAAATCCTTTACCTGAAAACCACGGCAGCATACTCTTCCATGAGGAGAGAGAAAACTTTAGGATATGTAAAAACTGTACTTCAATGGCTAAAAAATTATGTTAGCGTCCTCCTCTTTAAAAAATCGGAACATTTTTGGCGCCCCATAAGATAACAAAACCCAAACAATAAACTCAAAAAACACCCCACGGACTTGCAGCATTTCTTCATAGAAACCTTGGCGAGAAAGACCTCATTTCGATGTTGAGAGCGAATCACCAAACTTATTTATATAATATGATATATGGTAACTTGAAGAACCTAGGCGTCTGGCCCTGGCTTTAAAGGAGTAAATAAAACCAGCGCCGATTACAGTGCCGAGATAGTTGCGTCAAACAAAGGTCGGCATATTTATGAGTTATGGCGGATCAAGTTTGGAAGGCTCTTTTCGAAAAAGGATTACACATAATGGTTCCCCTAACCTCGGCGGGTTCGATTTATTTCCTGAACTGGAATCTTAATAGTGGTTTTAATGAGCATAGTAGATATGCATGTTCACACCACGTTTTCACCCTGTTCCAAAATTAGCATCTACGAAGCTATGGTGACCGCACTTGACCTTGGGTTGTCGGGTATAGCAATAACGGATCACGACACTTTAGAAGGAGCGTTAAAGGCATGTCGCGTTGCAAGCAAATATGGAATCAGTGTTTTCGTGGGGTGCGAGGTGTCTGCCTTTGAAGGCCACATCTTGGCGTATGGAATTTCGGAAACCATACCGTTAAACCTTTTTGCTGAAGATGCACTCGATAGAATTCATGATCTTGGGGGAGTGGCTGTAGCTGCACACCCCTTCAGAAATCTGGAAAACAGTCTAAACAATAAAATATTTGAACTTCCTCTAGATGGTGTCGAAGTATTTAACCACGTGTCAAAAAGAAGCGTTAACAAAGAGGCCAAGTCTGCTGCTGTAGAACTGGGTTTAGCGCAGATAGGGGGAAGCGATGCACATGAGGCTAAATACATAGGCAGAGTAGCAACACTCTTCAAAGAGGAAGTGTATAATGAAGATTCTCTTGTTGAAGCCATAAGGAAAAGAACATGTAAGCCCATTGTGCCAAGAAAAAGTCCAAGGCATAGAGCAAGGTAAAATATGGGTGTCCTCTTTTTTGGGAAAACAAGGCTTGGTGTAATATTTAAAAGTAAAGCTTTTGTTACATAAATCCACGTGTAAAAGGAGGCACGCGCGATTAATTTTGCTTCTACTGGGTTAGGCAGCCACCCCATAGCTGATGCAAAGCAAATTGCACTTGACATAGTTAGCTCCGGGACAAAGATCCCATACTTCCCTCAAACAGTCGAGGATAATATGACATTTCAGTTTCACAACATAATTCCCGGACTCATTTTGGAGAAAGGGTCTGCCAGATTGAACCTTAATGACTACCAGGTAGTTAAGGGACTAGAAGATCTTCGAGGCAAGTTAGTGCTTAAAAAAATAAATATAGAGCCTGGCGGGTTGCCACTAGAAAAAAGGTATCTTAGAGGTTTATATTCCTTGGAAGAAGTCCTTCAAGAAACAGAGGCAGACATTTGGGGCGTTAAAGGAGAAATAACAGGCCCCCTAACAGAGGCTTACAGTGTGGAGGTATTGCCCGGAAGAAAGAAGGCAATACTAGATGAAGAACTTTTTAAACTAGTTTTAGACGTGACCGCAGAGGTTGCATATTGGCTATCCAAAGAATTGCAAAAACTCTCAAGGAAATTCCTAGGTAAAGGGGGAGAAACCATACTGTTTCTCGATGAGCCGCTGTTACCCCTATGTCTTAGAGACAGTGTCGAGCCAGAGGCAAAAGTAAGGGCCATAGAATCGGTTCTATGTAGGATTCGATGTAAAAAGGGTATTCACATATGTGACAACCCCTTAACTGTCATAGATAATGTACTTAAATTAAACATAGATTACTTCTCATTTGACGCAAGAAGGTATCCTGATACTCTTGAAAAGACAGACAGTGAAACCTTGGAAAAATATTTGCGGAGAGGCAGAGGATTCGCTTTTGGTTTAACACCCAACACCCCTGAAGAACTTTTCGGAGAAGAAAATATATACGATATACAGAGGGGGGTAAAAGATCCGTTTGATTTTATCCCCAAGGCAAGTGATATTACAAACAGGATGGAGCATATAGTTTCCCAGATGGAATCCAAAATTGATGTGGTATTTTTACTTCATCATTCTCTCATTACCCCTCAGTGTGGATTTAGAAACTTTAACATCCCAAACCCCTCTGTGGGAGAAAAGATAGTAAAGAGACTTTTAGAAATTCAGGAGAAAGCGGCTGAGGAGGTGAGAGAAAAGTACAATATTGGTTTTTAAACCGTTTCTAACCCTTTTCTTTTTCTCGCTTAAATGCACCTACCAAGTCGCGAAGATGAGCTACCATCTCTTCCTTCAATGGTTCAATAGATGAATAATCAATGTCGGGGCTTTCCTTTAGGAACTCGACAGCCTGAACAACCCCATTTTCTACTAGCACTCTGGGAATAAAATCTTCAGCCAAAAATATACCCTCTGGGGGATTAACACGCTCCAATTTCCTTTCAATGCTTTCCTTTCCGAAAATGCTTGTTTTACTTTCCTTAACTGCATATAGTGAGTGCCCAGAAATAACTAGTTCTCTGACGAAACCTTGCGGTACTTCAATTTTATCCAGCCTAGCCATAATTTCATCTTCACTTAAAATATTTGGCTCCGGCTGAGCTACAGTAACCTTGGGCTGAGCTACAGTAACCTTGGGCTGGGGCTGAGTCTTAACAACCACTTTAGGCTCTGGTTCCGGTGGTGGTTCTACTGTTATTGGGGATGGTTCCGGTTCTGGTGTTGGTGATGTTACGGGTATTGGTGCCCTTTCAACGGATGTTGAGATTAGTTTTGATGCTTTGCTTGGCTTCATTCCTATTAGGGCTAGGAAGTCTGCTTCTTCGTCAGACTCGTCCATAGCTACTACTTTGTAGCCAAATCCATATTCGGTTCTGAGGGCTGCGGCTTTTCGTGCACCTACAAATTTTTTTCTTACCGGGCTGTTTTTTCCCTTCCAGAGATAGATTTTTTTGTTATTCTCAGCGATAACTATAAGTACTCTATCACTTGATAAGATGCTTTTGTCGAGTTGGTCTATATTATCAATTTCTCCGTCTCCCTTAACATCATAGACTAGGAGGCTCATCATAATCACTTTCTCACACTTTTCTACATCAATATTTGGATTTTGTAAGTATAAAACATTTTCCTTGTAATTTTAATTATTTCCGAGATTTTTTTGTCTTTCGGGCTTAAATTTGAGCCCATTATTCCACTAAATAGTTTTTTGGGCTATTCCCTAATTTGCGACTCTTATTTTTAGGGCTTCAGGAACTTAAAAGTGTTTTAAGTCCGAGTTAAGTATATATCTACGTTTCCCATATTTATGTATTATGTTACCGCAGAAGTTAACCTTATCCAGGAGAGAGGAGGCGGAAATCAGGAAATTCATGGCAGAAACCAAAAGCAAGGAGGAGTATAGAAGGGCGGAGGCAGTCCTCTACAAGGCGGAGGGACTCTCCTACAGAGCCATCGCAAAGAAGAGGGAACTCACCGAAAAACTCAAACAGGAGACCAAGCTGCTCTACGCCGCATACCTCTCAATGT
>CAZECW010000066.1:0-5849 GCA_964510585.1 uncultured archaeon
CTGCGTCTTGTTTAGCCTCTTAAGCCCAAGCCAAACCCTTCAGCTACCAACAACTATTTATATACCATACTTTCAAATAAACTTTCTGGCGATTCATCCCCACGACTAAAGTCGGGGGCTTTCTCGCCAAGGTTTTGTAAGTCTATACGAGGAATGCTGAACTTCATCAATTTTTGGAAATCTCCAAATCCCTCAGGAAACAGGAGCAGAAACTGGTAAAAACAAAAAAATACCAAAAAATTCACAAAGGATGCGGAATGTGGGCTAAAATATTTTTCACGAAAAAGTATAATAGTATGTTTTGTGATGATTTTTGAACTAAAACTTGGATGTTCAGCTCTATGCGTGGAGTAAAATTTGAAATTGATTTGCCCACAGAGTTACCTAGTATTCTGGACAATATTTTCCTGGGGCCATTACATCTGTTTGATTTTCTAGTTCTTGCCTTAATAGTTTTTTTTGGGGTTGGACTGTGGATAGTTGGTCCGCCCCTAGTTTACGATGATTTCTACCATATGGCGGTAGCGCAGCAAATATACCGGTTGGGCTTTGTTCCCACATGGGATTTCTGGGAATTTGCACCGGTTGGTAGGCCACATCTCTATCCGCCGCTGCTGCATGTTTTGATGGCTTTAACCATGAAGGTTAGCGGGGGAAATGTTCTTCTATCAGTCAAGCTTGTTAAGGTTTTAACTTATCCCCTTTTGGTTTTTAGCTTGTGGTGGACTACCCGAAAATTTGTTGGTTTCAAAGCAGCCTTCTACACCTTTACCTGTTGCATTGCTGTGCTTACCACTTTTACAGACTGTTATGAGACTTCTCCGGTAAGCCTTGTTTTGATATTTTCCCTTATTCTTTTTTGGTTCTTTACACAGAAAAAAATGGTAACCTCAATCACCCTCCTATCACTGGCTCTTTGGACGCACATATCTATGCCCCTCCTCATAATAATCGTTCTAGGAGCCTTTTCCATTGTGAGGAGGGAAGAGGGTTATCTTCCATTCTTTGTAAAGGTTTTGGGAGCTTCACTGTTGGTGTACTCTCCCTGGTTAATCCACTTATTAGCTAATTTTGACTGGCTCTCATCAGTGGGTACGCCGCTTGGACTCCACATTCCTCTCCTAGCCTGGGTTTTGGGAGTCCCTGGTCTGCTTTACTCCTTCAAATACTATAAAAATAATAGTTTCATTTTCGCCATACTTGCATTAGTTCTAATTCCTATGTTCATCTCGTATGGTCACCGTTTTTGGATATACATACTAATCCCATTATCTTTCTATACGGGTGTTACTGTGTCAAGATTCATTGGGTCCAAACACGGAAAGTGGAGAAAAGCCCAAGCGATAATACTCCTAATTTTGGGATTATCTGCGGTAACTCTAACCCCAGCTATAGGGGAGAGTCTAGAGGTTTTCATCTATTCCCCTAACACTCCACCATATCTTGAGCCATCTGCCTTCAGTTATCTGGTGTTTTGGCCGACCTTGTATAGGGGTTTAACACCAGTAAATTTTGACCCCACGGGAAATATTGATCCCATTGGAAACACCTTTTTCTACTATCTTGCCTCTCTCTGGATAGAACTGTTCACATTACCCCAACAACCAATATGTGTTTTGGGTGGTAGGGCTGGTGTAGACTCAGTCGCAATTACTGCTTTCTCAGGAAGACCCACCACAAATGGCATGTGGCTTGAAGTTATGAATCCGCTAATCCAAATATTCGTAGAATATTACTATGCGAATAATGGAACAATTTATGTAATAGGTCCCCCCTTCGCTTCACCACCGCCTACAGTTTCCACAACGATGGTGGCACAATTCGGACCAGTAAAAATTTTCGTGAGAAATTAGATAGTTATGTGAAGCCCGAGGTTATTGGGGCTTTTCACTTCTGGGCTTTTCCAATTTGGGGATTTTTTTACCGTTAATTTTTCTAAAAGTTTGGTAGACTATAACTGAAGTGGCGAAGGCGATTACCAAGGTTGCTATTATTGTGAGTAGGATGTTGGAGTATAAAGTGTAAAGCCAGAATATGCTCGAGAGCATTATCAGGTAATAAAAGGTGTGTCCAATAATTGAGGTTAAGTATATTTTTTTCCAGTCTACATTCATTAAAACCATGATGGGAACTGAGATATAAATCCAGACTGAGAAATTAAACAAAATTAAACCAAAAAAGAGACCGAGGGCCCCCACATAGGCCTCAGCCTCCGCCAATTTTTTCTGTAGGTAGTCTGATACTCTTCCACTCTTTTTCCTCAAAAATCTTGTTGAAAAGTAGGCTATTGTGATAGCTGCGGTGTGCGACGCCAGCCAGATTACTGTAACATGGTATATATTCATGCCTGAACTCAGCATTAGGACTAAGACGGGTACCACAACCCCCGAGAACTGGATAATCATTGTTAAGAATGCGGCCAAGATAGTGAAAATGTCCAACAAGGTGAAACGCCACAAAAAGTTTTGAAAGTTATTTATCTCACTTCTTTTTAATAAAGCTTTGCTGAGTTACCCATAAGTTTTTGAGTCTGCAAGACTCACTATTTATTCTTAGGTGTTTGGGCCTCAATTGGCTGCTTAACAGGTTTAAAAGGTAGTTTAATAGGTGTTTTGGTGGTTGATGATTTGGCTCTGAGTTCGGATTACAAGTTGAGGAATTATCAACCCGGAGACGAGGTTCAGATTAACAGTTTGTTTAATGCTGCTTTTGGAAAGAATAGCGTATTTACTCCCAGGAGCTTAGATTTTTGGGTTTGGCGTTACCTTGAAATGCCGGGATTCGACCCGAAGGGAGTTTTCCTTTTGGAAAAAAGGGGAAGAATTGTATCCTCAGTAATAGAAACTTTAAGAAAAGCGAAGTTAGGAGAGAAGGTCTTCAATCTGGGGGTAATAGATGACGTGTCTACTCAGCCGGGATTGTGGGGTAGAGGCTTAGCAAGTAAACTGTTAGAAGAATCCATAAAGTATGCGGAGCAAAAAAACCTCGATGGTCTCACCCTATACGCAGATCCTGAGGGGCACGCCCACAAAATATATTTGAAATATGGTTTTGTAGATGCGAAAACCTTCCATTTCTACATCAAAACACTTAGTCAAAATGAATCCTTAATTGGCGAAAGGAAAAGGGAAGAGAAGCATTTTGGTGGAGTCTTGGAGCTACTAACCAAAGAAAATCTGAAAGATTATGCTGAGAAGTTTAACGAGGCACACACTAGGTTGGAAGCCTTCTATCCCCTAAGTTTAGATGTATTTAACTGGAGGCTTTTTGAATCGGAAAAAGCTTTTCCAAGCCAAACATGGATATTGAGAAGTAACCAAGAAATTGTGGGAGGAGGAACTCTCAGGATAAGAGAGATTGTTGCCTTCGGGTCAAATGTGAAAACTGCACTTTTAGAATACATGTTCACAACAAAGCCGAAGGATACAAGCACTGCTAAAGCGATTCTATCCAAACTATTGGAAGAAGCAAGAAAGAAGGACTGCCCCATGGCCCTATGCATCATAAGTAGTAATTGCGATTTTGAATCCAAACTCCTCGAGTCCAGCGGCTTCAGCAAAGTCTCCGAAGACATCCAAATGATAAAGCCCCTCTCCAAGTTCGACTTTTCCCAATCAACAAAACACTGTTGGTACACACCATACGAGCACATGATAGGTTAAATATTAAGCCCCACAAACATTCACCCAAAACCCCTGTTAGGAGAATCTTCAAAAGGCGAATGCGAAAATAGTTTCTCCAAAACTGGCTAGCCAACTTGTATGAACACTTCAAATAATGGGATAAAAATGAGTGAAGATCCTTTAATGAAAAAGCTCGCAGAAAATTTAACACTAGAAGAAGTGCACAAAATAGCTAAGGACTGTGTGCGTTGCCCGCTGTGCCAAACAAGAACCAGAGTCGTATTCGGTGAAGGCGATCCCCATGCCAGAGTTGTTTTCGTGGGAGAAGCGCCAGGAGAACAGGAAGACCTTCAAGGCCGTCCCTTTGTGGGAAGAGCGGGAAAATTCCTAGACCAACTGCTAAAGTCAGCGGGTCTGGAGAGATCCAAGGTTTACATAACAAACGCTGTGAAGTGCCGCCCACCCAAAAATAGAAGGCCCCGAAAAGAAGAACTAGAAAAGTGTAGACCATACCTCAAAAGACAAATCGAATTAATCCAACCCAAAATAATTTGCATTCTAGGCGATGTAGCCCGCCTAACCCTGCTGGGAAAAGAGGGTTCTGTAGGCGAGCTGAGAGGGAAACCCATCGAAAAAAATGGAGTAACCTATTTCCAAACATATCATCCCGCAGTAACCCTATACAATCCCGCCACAAAAATAGAAATGGAAAAGGACATACTATCACTAAAAAATTTACTTGAAAAAATGAATATCAAAATTTAAAAACCTCCACCAAGCTACAAGGCCTAAAGCCACAGATAAATGTAAACCTCGACTAACCCCGACTCCTACATTGCTGAAGAAGCCACCCAGCCTGTCAGGTAATTATTCACTTAAACAATCTTCTACCAATTTTACGGATAAATATTGCACTAATCCTGATTTCTGCTCCTGTGAGAGCGTTGAAGCTTAAAAATTATGTGTATAAGCTTCGGAGATAAGCTGGTGGGATTAAACTGACAATTTAAAAGCAGTTGTGGGGCATAAACTTTTATTGGGATTATTTTTACTCAAGAATGGAATCGTTAGAATTGGTGAAGTGAGAAGAGTTATGATGCCTGTGGGATTTTCGAGTACCTTATTTCTTGATCTCAGTTTGGAAAGAATTGTTGAAAAATCTGCAGAGTATGGTTACTCCTCCATAGAAATCTGGGCCGATGTGCCTCAAAAATGGTCAGGCGATTTCGAAGAAAAGGAGCAGCAAAAATTGGCAGATACTCTCGATTCATTCGGATTCCAGAGCTCAATACACGCTCCCATCTGGGACATAAACATCGCCTCCCACATCACCAACTTTCGAAGGGAATCAGTGAATCAGGTGAAATGGTCAATGGATCTGGCTCGAAAACTGGGTTCAAGACTAATTACACTCCACCCTGGACACATGCCGCCCTACCCATTCATACCCTCACTGAGAGAAAAAGGGAAAAGGAATTTTCTCGAATCACTCCATATTCTAGTGGATTATTCACTTGAGACTGGGGTCCTTATAGGTTTAGAAAATATTCCCATAAATATCAGCTACTGCTTCACTCTTGAAGACCTCTTAGAGTACGTCACCAACTTTGAAAATGTGAACGTTACACTAGACATCGCCCACGCCTACATAGTTTCAAAGTATCTGGAACTTCAAGACCCCACGAGATCCGCCATACCTCCAGAAAACAGAATAGCAGAAACAATAAAAAAACTTGGAAAACGTCTCATCAACATCCACTTACACGATAATGACGGCACATTTGATGCCCACAAAATTCCCGGAGAGGGCAAAATCAACTTTAAACCCGTTATGGATGTCCTAAAGAAAACCAACTATAACGGTCTAATCACACTGGAGGTATGGGGCTCTAAAGACCCGGAAATGGCCGCCTTAGAAGCCAAAAAGGCAATGGAAAACCTGCTAAAAATCTGAAGCTGCATTCCCCCTTAATTAAGGAGTCTACTATCTATTATATGGTGATTTGTTTTTAGTCCTGATAACTTTAAATCCCGCTTCCATCCCCGGGAACCATCTTTTTGCACTCCCTGACTCTTCCGGGCGCGAAACCCCCCTTAAAACACAAGGCGGGTTAACCCCGCTTTCTCTCCACAAAACCGCTACGAAAATTAACACAAAAGAATATAAAATCAGCACATTATAAAGGATAGACTCATTGCCTTAGTCGATATGTTAGCCTTGAAAAT
>CAZECW010000067.1:0-9297 GCA_964510585.1 uncultured archaeon
TGCGTCTTGTTTAGCCTCTTAAGCCCAAGCCAAACCCTTCAGCTACCAACAACTATTTATATACCATACTTTCAAATAAACTTTCTGGCGATTCATCCCCACGACTAAAGTCGGGGGCTTTCTCGCCAAGGTTTTGTAAAAGTAGACCCACAAAAGAGATTCTGGCCACAAAAAATAGAGTAAAAAAGGAAGGTAAAGAATAGAATAATTAAAGATAATTCACCAAGTATTGGAACGAAGTTAAGGCGTTAGCCCTACCGAATCCGTAAAAAATATCCCAGCCAGGAGGGCCCAAATCATATTCTTGAGCTCCAGCAATAAGTGACCAACGAATAACTGCAGCCTTAAGAATAGATGGCACTCCTTGTTTATCACATTGCTGTGCCAAAAGAAGAGTGATTCCAGCGACCATGGGAACAGAACCACTGGTATATGGACCCGGGCCAGTCAGTTCTGGTTTTGGAAGGTACCAGTGAGGTGAGGGACCAATTGGACTTACAGGAGACCACACTTCATTATTCAAACCCATGGTGGCTGCCACAGTTATCCCCCAGTCTGCGATTCCGGGTAATAATATTCCTCCCACACGGTTTTTGGAGAAATCCAAGTATCCCCCAGCAGCCACAATTACCACTATGCCATTTAGAAAAGCCCTGTCCACCGCATCAGTGAGAAACCCATAAATCTGGTCTCTGCTCCCCAAAGCCAGCGCAATCACAGTAATGTTGAAGCGATCCTTATTCCTAACACACCAATCAATGGCTTCAGCCATGTAAACACAGTTCATGTAGAAGCACTCCTCGCTCCCCGACTTAATCTTGAGATCTATAATGTTAGCCTCTGGCGCTATTCCCTTCACACCTGCCACAAGTTCAGCCACCTCTGTTCCATGCTTTAAGGGGCTTTCCGGAGTCAACTCACCCACTATTCTTGGATCCCCCTCCTGCCCCGTAAGAAAGTTAACCTGGTAGACAACTCTGCCCCCTATATTACTGCTAAAATCGTTCACTCCAGAATCAACTACCGCCACCGTAGTACCCCTCCCCGTAATGTTCCAAGCCCTCAATATATCCGCCCCAACAAAGAAGTAATAGGAATAGTGAGAATCAATGTCCGGAGGAACAAGAGGCTGCTCACTAAACAATACATAAGCCAAATCAAAGTCCCTAACCAATTCTACCAATTTTTGTCTCAAATCCGTATTATTATCAGCGCTAACATTACCGTAAATCGCATAGTAAGCCTTCTTATCGTAAACAGCGTGCCGACCGTCGTGTGTCTCAAAAGTGAAGTATTCGTTGTAAGGAGGGTTGTTTAGTTGTGACACGTAGCCTTGCGGTGAAGCTTTAAACCTCAGTATGACTGGAACACTCTGGGGGAAGCTCCCGTTTAGGTTAAGTAGGGTGGGATCTATCCTGTCTTCGGGAGTCAAGCTTTTCGGCGCCACCCCCACCTGTGTTAATGGTGCAGAGTTCACCCAAATATTTAGAGCCAGGATGGGCGCAACTAAAGCCAATATCACAAGCAAAAGCACCATGGTTCTAGCAGAAGGCTTAATTATCCCCCTTATAGTGCCTACTATGTCCCAGCCGGACTTCTTGGCAACCAGGGGCGTCGACACCACACTCGCCACCACTGCCAAGCCCAAATAAACCAGGATGGGAACCGTAGGGGTGTAGGCGGGAATATAATAATTGGACAGCACAAGTCTGGAAAGTCCAGGGTAAAAGTAAATATAGACCAAGAAAAGCATTAAAACCACTGTTTTAGATTTTGAGTTCTGCACATACACAGTTACCCCAATTGTGAAAAGAGTCATTGAGACGAACGTGTAAAAGTTGAAGTTAAGAGGAAAAATGCCATGGATGCGCCCCAAATCCAAGGAGGCGAGGATCGGAGAATACAGAACATATCGCTCCACCCATATTTGGAAAGGCACAAAGACCAACGGAAGGGCCAACAATATAAGAATAGTTCCCCCCACAAGCTGGTATCCTCTAATAAGGGGCGGACTCTTCCTAAAGCATACAGTAACACAGCCCAGAATAGCAAAGTAAATCCCCACCAGCTCAAATGAATCAACCATGTCCAGTGAAACCCCCTGAGTATAAAAATAGCCGAACCCCGGAAAAACGTAAAAAGAATAAAATGGGACAGTAAGCATCGTCGAGAAAATCATCACCAACCCAAAGACCACTGTTACCATTCCAGAAGACAAATAAAATTTTTCACTGGGTCTTTCAACCATCCTGCCCCTCAAAAACAAATCCGCAGCCAACACCAGCGACAGCGTGATAAAAACTGAAGCCAAAACAGTAAGCTGAGCCATACCCGTATACCCATTATCCAAATAAAAGGAAGCGTTAAGCAAAGCCGTATTAAAAGCGTAATAGCCACCACTCCTCTGCACCACCGACACACAAGCAACCAAGAAAACCACAACTTTACCCACATAGAGTAACCATGCTTCCCTCATCCTAAATTTTCCAATCAAAAACACAAACGAAGCAAAAAAGCAAACATCACCAATAGTAAAAACCAGAAACCCAAAAGTCCAAACCACCTCCCCAGTAACCGACACGGAAACGGGGGGCCCTCCAAGAAAAGAGCAGAACAAAAGTCGCCCCTCACCCAGAGACAAACCCACCAAAGACACAAAAACCCCCACAAAACACCCCACAAAATACTTATCCCTCAAAGAAGGCTCGGCTCGCTCAATTAATGCAATCACCCCACTACTCGGTCAATTACAGAACTCTTAAAAAAACTTTACCATAGAGGAAAACCAACAAACAAAAGTAAACAGCCACCACACCCCATAAATTTCAGTTACCGACCCCTCCACAGCCCATCCAGTTCAGAAAGCACCCCCACAACCATCATATTTAATTCCTCAGCTTCATCCATACATGAAGCCCTCTCCCCCCCATATTCTCCAGGAAACAGAAGTTTCTTCAAACGAAAAACAATCCGGAGGGAGAGCAAACAAAAAATACGCTAGGAACAACAAGCACACAGCACCCAGTTAACTTTCCCCCACAAGATCCAAAAATGTTCTACACCCCACTACTGCAGATAAGCAATGAGTCTACCTTTTATAATGTTCTGATTTTTATATTCTTTTGTGTTAACTTTACGTGGTGGTTTTTGCGGAGGGAAAAACGGGTTTAAACCCCCTGTTTTACGGGGATTTCACGCCTGGCAGGGTTGGAATCACCAAAAAGTGGTTCCTGTAGGGGAAAGGAAAGCGGGATTTAAAAGTTAACAGAACTGAAACAAATCACCATATAATAAATAGTAGACTCATTGAGATAAGCGTCCCAAAAATGGAAGTAAAAACTTATATACAACATTATATACAAATAATAATAAAACTCAGGGTAAGTGTGGTGTGGAGGAATTTTTATCTTGAAAAATGACACAAACTTCTTCAACCCAAAAGTGGAAATGATGCCCAGAAAAGAACTTGAAAAACTACAATTTGACAACCTAAAAAGACAACTACAATACGTCTACCAAAAATCAGAATTCTACCACCAAAAACTCAAACAAGCAAACATCAAACCCGAGGACATAAAAGCACAAAAAGACCTCGACAAAATACCCGTAACCACCAGAGAAGAAATCCAACAAAAAATAAAAGAAACCAAAGACCCCCACGGCGGCAGACTCTGCCAAACCAGAAACGAACCCCTAATAGCCTTCTCACCAGAATTTCCCCCAGAAGGGGAACCCATCTACCTAGTCATAAACTTCAAAGACGCCCAATTCGCAGTTGAAACCCTAACCAGACAACTAGTAATGATAGGCGTAAACAAAAACGACAGAATACTACACATGTCCTGGTCATGGAATCCCCTAAACTCCTTCCTCTCCCCCGTCTACAACAACTACACAAACCAATCAGTAGGAGACATACTAAACTGCACAATACTCCACACAGAAGAAGTGGGGCCAGACGCCCCCCGAGCACTATTCACCTCCAAATTCTTCAAACCCAGCACAGTCATAGCCCCCCACCTAGCACTACTAGGAGTGAAAATGGAAGCCGAAAAACAGAAAATCCCCATAGACACCCTAGGCTACAAAATAATAGTCTTCAGAGATCGCAAAACTCTACCCAAAGCCGAAGACAAAAAAACCGCCGAAAAGGAATGGGGCGCACGCACCCAATCTATGCTAGACATCCAAGACAACCTCTTCTACGCCATGGACTGCCCACAACACAAAGGGCTACACGTCTGGGAAGACATGTACCTAGTCGAAGCAACCGATCCCAAAACGGGAAAAACCCTACCACCAGGAAACACTGGAAAACTCACAATAACAAACCTATTCGCAGAAGCAGTACCCCTCATAAGATACCAAACCACCATCGACTGCAAAATAGAAACAGAAACCTGCCCCTGCGGAAGAACACACGCCCGAATAATACCCACAGACTACTAAAAAATGGAGGGAGAAAAAATGAAAGAAAGCGAATATTGGAACCCTCAAGTAGAAACCATGCCCCTAAACCAACTTAAAGAAATCCAACTCAAAAAAATAAAATACCTTACTAACTACGCCTACCAAAACTCCAAATGGTACCACAAACTCTACGACGAAGCAAACATAAAACCTGAAGACATAAAAACCTTAGATGACTTCAAAAAAATCCCCTTCTTCCGAAAAGACGACATGAGACACGAAACCGAAAAAACAGGAGACCCATTTGCAGGAATCCTAACCGTCCCCTTGGAACGCATAGTGAGCATACACCCCTCAACAGGAACCACAGGAGTCCCCACATTTATGCCCTACACCTTAGACGACCTCAAAATCATGAGTGACGTCGCCCTAAGAAACCTTTGGATGATGAAACTAAGACCAGGAATGAAAATGATAGCCAACCCCATGAACTGGCATTGGTTCGCTTGTGCCTACAATATGGGTTTTCAGAGGTTGAATTTGTCTTGGGGTATTAATGCTTGTATTCCGCATCCTGTGACGGCTCCTCACATGTATAATGCCATTGTGAGGCTTAAACCAGACTTCGGAGTCATAGTACTTGACTTGATGCTGGGTTTGAATGATTTGTGTAGGAGGTTAGGTGTGGAGCCTAAGGAGGCATTCTCCTCCCTTAAATATGTCTTTGATGGGATGGGTGAACCTGTGACGCCGGAGCTGAGGAAGACTCTTGTTGACATGTGGGGTTTGGAGGATCTCTGGGATGCTGGTGGCGTCGGTGATGGTTTATTACCGGTTGCGGATTGTTATGCGCATCTTGGTCAGCATGTTTGGGACGACTATTACTACATTGAGCTTATTGACATGGAAACTGAGGAGATTTTGGGTCCGGAGGAGAAAGGAGAATATTTGGTTACCAACTTTTTTGTGATGGGGCATCCCTATGTGAGGTTTGCCACGGAAGATTTTGCCTACATGTCAGAGAAGACATGTGATTGTGGAAGGACTCATCTCAGGCTCAGAGTCTTCTCAAGGACTGGTTGGGTGTTTAACATTGCGGGACGTAAGATTAATCCTTATGATGTGCGGTTGGTGCTTGAGAAGTTTCCAGAGACTAGGGAGGCCTCTTTCACCATGTACAAAACTAAGGGTAAGATGGACAAGTTGAAGTTAAAAGTTGCCTACGACAAGGGGCTAACCAAGGATTTGGATGATTTGACCATGCGTGTAAAGGAGGGTATCAAAAAGGATTTGGGTGTGGATTCCGAGATTGAATGGGCTACCTGGGAGGAGATTCCGAAGATTTTCCACAAGATTCAGAGAATAACAGACCTTTCAAAGGAGTAGCACCATTCCCCTTTTTCTTCCTCCTTTTTTGTTTTGGCCCTTTGGTTTTGTGGTTTATGCGATGGGTCTATGACTTTCCCATTTGTATATTTATTCTTGGCTTTCACGCGGCTATTTTTTTTGGGAAACATCGTTTCAAACTGACTTTGAGGGCGGTAACGCCCCTTCCCTAAAAAGATAAGGGGGCACAAAATATCCCGCAAGTGGGTAGTAGGGGGAAGCAAGCAATTAAAAAGGGACAATGAAAAAATCGCTATATGATAAATAGTAGACTCATTGGTTTATGGGGCTGTGTGAAGATTTATCTATTTTATGCTACTCTTTGATTGACACTCTCCGCGACTAAAGTCGGGAGATTCTTGCTTCTGGCTCATCGGGAGCCTTCGAAGCAATGGGTGTGCCATCACCCAGTTAACACGCCCTTCCCTCAAGGGAACGGCGTCTATGTTGGTACCCTCATGGGGGCTGCGTCTTGTTTAGCCTCCTTGAGCCCAAGCCAAACCCTTCAGCTACCAACAACTATTTATATACCCTACTTTCAAATAAACTTTTTTGGCGATTCATCCCCACGACTTGAAGTCGGGGGCTTTCTCGCCAAGGTTTTGTAATTTAGTTCTATTTACATTTGATAGGTTTGTTTGTTGTTTTGAGTGTCGCAGAAAAAGGTTGAAAAACCTGTGGGGATGGGAGGAATTGTAGATAGCAATAAGGGGGTGGATAAAGGAAAAGGGGTGTTTAATTTACGGTTTTCTAACTTTTTGTTGCCTTTCCCTAATTCTTTAGAGGGCGTATTTTGCGGCACTTCTTATGTCCTTGCTGGACCACTCGTAGTCGTCTTCGTCGGAGGCCAATCGTAGTTTGGGATTGAGGTTATGACTTCCACTGCTCCCAGCTCCTATCTCTCCCAGCGCACCTATTGCGTAAAATTATGGGTAAAAGTGGGTGTCATGGTTGTCGAGATGGTGGATGAGGGGCTCCACCGCCCGCTCATATTTTAATCCCTCCAGTACACTTATTACCCGGATTAGAATCCTAGGATCTTTTCTTTTTGTAGTAATTCTATGAGGGCTCTACTGCCCTCAAGTCCTTCGTTTTGTTAATTGCTATCACAGTTGAGTGCCGGACGAATCTATGCTTGTCCTTAGTGCTTTTATTAGTGGTTCTACTGCTTCCCTGTCGCCTATTTTTTCCGGGGAGTTTGCTGCGGTTCTTCTGACGCTCCAGTGCTTGGCCTTTGGCAGTGCTTCTATGAGTGGTTCCTCTGCTCTTTTGTCTCCTGTCTCTCTGAGAGCCAAAGCTGCATTTTCCCGAACTTTGGGGTCTTCGTGTCTCAGGTCTTATAATTGGGGAGTTAATTGAATCTCCCACTTATTTGAGCCATTCCCATTGGATAACAGCCTTTCTGTTGGAGAATACTGTTCACCCTAACTTATATGGATAAGAGAAAAGATGGGGTTCTGCTTGTGGTGTGGTTTTTGGGTTTTGATAGGTTCCCATGAAAATCTTAGACGCTTCAAGTGTATGAATGTTTGTCTTATTTTTGTTAATTTTTTGTGTTTCTTTCGCATTTGCTGGTCCGTAGTGTAGACTTACAGTGCTTCATTGGTGCAAGTGGCGTACCCATTTTAGTTGGGTTGGATAAATTCGTTTAATCATATTATACGATGGTGATAAATTTAGTTATTTTAGTGTGTTTAAAGTTTGGCCAGAACTGTGGAAAATTTAAAAATAAAAATTGGGGGGAATGGTTTGGTATTTTTTGTGTTTACTGTTTGTGGTTTCAGTTTTTATGGCTTTTTGCTTGTTAGTATTGCTGCGATTATGTAGATGGGTATACGTGCAATGAAGGTGTAGAAGGCGATTTTTGGGTCAATGAACATTAGGATTGTAAAGATGATGCCTATAGCTCCTAAAGCTGCGGAGATTAGAGGGCGTCCGCCCACCTTTCTCAGAGTTATTTGCATTATGTCAGCTATTAAAAGTAGTATTGCTGCCACTGCTAGGCCTGAGTACCATAGTAGTATCATGAGTTCTCTTGAGGAACTGTAGAGTATGAGTTGGAAGAGAACGTAGAGTGATGCGAAGAGGCTGACGTTAAGGTAGGGGAGCATGTATGGCAGGAAAAACGCGAAGAGCATCATGTTTACCATGTAGCCTTCCAAGTAGTGTATGTAGAAGTTGCTCCAAAAAAGCCATACAACCGCCACAGGCAAACCGAATACAGCAATTATAGCACCTAGAGGTCCGGTTTCCTCACCACTTTGCTTTCCCTGTTCCTCAGTCATTGTAACACCTCTATATTTCTTATAAGCTTAAAATATTAATAAACTTGCCTTGCCATCCAGGGATGAGAAAACCTAAAAACAAAATGTTTGGTATTAAAGCGAGTTGAAAAAGGTGTTAGTTTAGGGCCTTCTTTTTGTGCTCCTGGAAAAATACTAGGTTTGCTATTGTGAATGTTGCAGAAAGTGTTATGAATGCTAACCATAGGATCAGTAAACCCGCAAATAGTATAGTTCCAGTAACTATGG
Organism: uncultured archaeon; assembly: GCA_964510585.1. Classification (GTDB taxonomy): domain Archaea; phylum Asgardarchaeota; class Jordiarchaeia; order Jordiarchaeales; family Jordiarchaeaceae; genus Jordiarchaeum. The sequence goes on from CAZECW010000067.1 coordinate 8,328, forward strand.
CTAGTAGTCCTACAGCGAAACTTAGTTTTGGGCCTGCCAGTAGATCCCTCAAATTTATGAATGTGGCTCCAAATGTGATTATTACAATGCCTGTTAGTATGAAGCCTAGCCACAATTGGAGTGTGTTAATGTTGGGCACTCCACCCATAAGGATAGCGAATTGGGTGGGATACTTTGAAATGAGTAGTGGGGAGATTAGCGACGTGTATGTTTGTGTGTTGCCTCCCGCCGTCACACCCAAAAGTAGTAATGCAGCGGTAGGTATGGGTGTTATGGTTCCAACCACTGGGCCTATTACTCCTAACTTTTTCTTTCCCCCACTTACTCCATAGAGTCCTATACCTGTTAATACTAGGGATAGAGCTAAAGCTATTGCTAGAATAAGGGTCAGCCACGTTAAACTGTCTCGTAAATTCTCCATGTGAACGTTTAATGAGGCTGGGATGCAAGGATGTTCAAGAATTCCTGGGAATATGATCGGAATATTTTGGGTGAGAACTGTAAGCTCGTACATTCTGGCAAAATCATAGTACATAACACTCCAAACAATTCCCACCAGAGTAGCCTCTACTCCCAGAACCGAACCTAAAACTCCCAAAGTAACTGCCTTACTCATAAATTTCACCCAACACCATAAACAATTTTTTCCTTTTAAAATGTAGCAAACACACCTTTTTTAGCTCAATGGGAGCTGATCTTATGTTAGATGCTCCCTTTTCACTATATAGTTTTAGGTTCTTTTCGCCGGTCGATGGTGTTTTCAAAAAATCAGGGAAAAAAAATACGCCAAGCGCCTCGGTGCACAATTTTAATGCATTTACAACCCTTTGCGAGAAAGCCCCCGACTTCAAGTCGTGGGGATGAATCGCCAAAAAGGCTTATAGGCTTGTGTGTTGATGAATTTATGGGTATCAACAGATGGAATACCGGCATTCTCGAAACCAGGTCTATCTCATCAACTACCACCTCG
>CAZECW010000068.1:0-5640 GCA_964510585.1 uncultured archaeon
CAGCCCCCATGAGGGTGCCAACATAGACGCCGTTCCCTTTGAGGGAAGGGCGTGTTAACTGGGTGATGGCACACCCATTGCTTCGAAGGCGATGAGCCAGAAGCAAGAATCTCCCGACTTTAGTCGCGGAGAGTGTCAAAAACCTCCCCGTAGTTTTCGAATCCTATAACACCCTTAAAGGAACCGACGAAAACGTTAGCCCAAGTAGTAATTATGAGTAATATTGGCAGTGAAAGAATAAAGAGAAACGCCATAAACAAGGTAATACCGGTAACCACAGGAACCACTAGATTACCAAAAAGTTTCAAACCAGAGGAAGTCAACTCAAAGACCAATCCGTACCCTGTATAAAAACTAAAAGAGAACCCCAGCAAAACCTGATAAAGAACGAAGATAAGAGGTATCAAAAACAGCACTGCAAAAGGTAAACCCAAAATACGTAACCTTCTTACCGCGCTTTTCGTATCCAAGTTCCGCCAAAAGATCACATCATCACCTTCCAGTGAAGTGAAAAATATTTTTCCACTTCTCTTTATTGAACTTCAATCTTCGTCAATATAAAGGATATACTTATACAGATATAGGTGGTACGAAATACCCCAGCCAGATCCAAGTGTCAAGACCAGCCGCATATTCAACGGATGCAAAGTAACTCCACAGAATCCAAGCGTTAGTCCCAGTAAAAGCAGGAGGAAGAACTGAAATCTTTTTTAAGCCACCATCACAGTATACAACATAATAATCACACCAGGATAATCTTTCGATAGGGTTAGTAGTAAGCACTAGATGATATCTATTCATCTGGCAGACACCGAAAGTTGGGTTACGTATCATATTGTACTCAGCGGAATAAAGGTATTCACTGTAAAAAATTTTGGCTATCTCACTGACGGCTCTACCAACACTTGCTAATATAAACGCTGCAACACACTCAAAGTCAGCAACTGGTTTCTCAGGGTTAAAGTAGGGTAGCATGTGGGTGGGAGCGGAAATATCCTCCCATAAGAAGACCTTGGAACTGGGCCTATAGGTTTTGAATTTGTGGGAAAATACTTTTTTTCTTGGTCGAAAAGGTCTTATACTGAAGAAATCATTATAAGGAGAAATGATGGTGAAGGAGACGTTTGGATGAGCTGTGAGGATGTTTATAGGGAGTTGCAGAAACATCTCGACAGGATGCCTGTTGGTTTTCCAGCCACAAACTCAGGTGTGGAAATAAAAATACTGAAATACCTCTTTACACCCGAGGAAGCGAAGATAGCTACAAAACTGAGCTGGGAATTTGAGCCCCTTGAGACCATCTATAGCCGCTTTGACAAGCCAAAAATCTCAAAGGAAGAGTTGAGAAACAAATTGCACGACATGGCTAAGAAGGGCATTGTCCACTACAAAATTGTAAACGGCGAACGATACTATGCAAATCCACCACTTGTCGTAGGCATGTACGAGTTTCAAGTGAAAAGGCTCACTAAAGAGTTCCAAGAAGACATTGACAAATACATTTCGGAAGCGTTCGCCCTAGAATTTTTACGCACCGGCGTTAACCAGCTCAGAGTCATACCCATAGAACAAAGTATAACAAGCGAGGGCTTCGTGGCAACTTACGACGACCTAAGAGAAATTATTAGAAAAGAGGAGGGACCCTTCTGCGTGTCTGAATGCATATGCCGCAAAGCCGCAGAACTTAAGGGAAACCCCTGCAGTAAGACCTCCCTGCGCGAAACATGCATATCCCTCGGAGACACAGCCCAACTATACATAGATAGCGGATGGGGCCGCCCCATAAACAAGGAGGAACTTCTCGAAATACTAAGAAAAAATGAGCAAGAAGGCCTAATACTGGAACCAAATAACGCGCAGAAGCCAGACTACATATGCAGTTGCTGCACATGTTGCTGCGGAATCTTATCAAGACTAAAAGCCTTTCCCCGCCCCACAGACATTATTAGCTCAAACTACTTCGCCCAAATAGACCCCGAACAATGCACTGGCTGCGAAACATGCATTCAGCGATGCCAAATGGAAGCACTAAAAATAGTGGACGAAGTTTGCACAGTAGACACAGGCAGATGCATAGGCTGCGGAAACTGCGTACCCACATGTCCCACCAAAGCAATCACCCTGCAGAAAAAAGAAAAACAATGGGTTCCACCCAAAACTCTAGAGGACCTCTTCAGGAAAATAAAGAGTATAAAAGACCAGACAACCTAAAAAGTATATTTCCAGTCACCAGTAGTTCCCTGTTTGCTCAACCAACCAATTCTAAAATCACTATTCGCCAAGAGGAGACAAGCTAATTTTCCAGAAGCCTAAACATATTTTTCTTTTTACCAAAAAAAGGAGAGGGGAGAACCGTTTCTTGATTGGTTTACGCGCCCTTGAATTTAGGTTCTCTCTTTTCAAGGAAAGCCATCACGCCTTCCTTGGCGTCTTCGCTGGCTGTTGCGATGCTTGCCAGTGCTCCCTCAAATATTAGACCAGCATCCACCGGTCCTTGGGATCCAAAGTTCAGCGCATATTTTGCCACTCTCTGGGCCACCGGTGGCCCTTTTGCCAGCTTCAAGGCGTACTGTCTCACTTCCTCCTCAAAATTTTCGAAGGACAACACCTTGTTTACCAAGCCAATCCTGTAGGCTTCTTCCTCATTTATTGGTTCTCCTGAGAGTATCAACTCCTTAGCTTTAGCAAGTCCAATTAGTCTGGGTAGCCTTATGGTGCCGCCCCATCCCGGTATTATTCCTCTGTCAACTTCTGGTTGTCCAATTTGGGATCCTTTAGCAGCCACTCTGAAGTCGCAGGCGCAGGCTAATTCGCATCCTCCGCCGAGAGCGAAGCCTCTTATTGCGGCTATCACAATCTTGGGAAACTTTTCAATTTTGGTGGTTAGCTTGGCCATGAGGAGAGCGGTGTCCATCTGTGCTACGGCCATGGGAACCCCAAGGGTTAGTGTCGGTGGCTCCTTGAGGTCAGCTCCCGCGGAGAAGAATCGGTCGCCAGCACCCATCAAAATGACTACGTGAATATCTTGTTGGAACCATAGGTCGTCAAATGCCTTGTCAAGGGCGTTAATTAGTGCTACGTTTAATGCGTTGGCTTTCGGCCTGTTCATAATAACCCATGCCAAGGGAGGCTCCTTTTTGACAATAACAATGTTTTCTGACAATTCTCTTACACCCCAATTTTTCCAAAACCGAACAATTTTAGTTCAAATTGTAAATGAACGCTTTTCAGCCCTTTATAAAAATCTTCCGCAAAATAGTGGGTACCAAAACCATGGAATAGCACAAGCGTAAATACTCTAATTCTTAAAGTTCCAAAGAAGTTTGCGAAATTTAAAAACAAAACAAGATTCTTTTATATCTGCCAAGTTTTGGCGATTGACTCTAGAATATCCTTTTGGATTATGTGTTTTCTCTAGAAATTTATTTTCAGTCCAGTTATCAGGGAATCTAAATTCAAAAAAATAAAAATAGTTGATTTGTTTCTTTGTCCCTTTTTGGGGCTATTTTTGCTCCGTTTTCACTGTGAGTTGGCATACTGTTTCATTGTTATCCACATTGGTGCCCAAAACTTGGACAATATTTGTGGCCTCAATTGCACCCATCAGTATAATAGATGTGGGGCATAGGGGGCAGGCTTTGTATCCTACAGATTTCCCGTATTTGCACAGCTCCAGCCAGGGGCATTGAACAATTTTTATATTAAAATTGTTTCCCGAGTAGCTCCATTCGAACTCTTTGCCGAATACTCCGAAATTTTTGCCCATAATTTCTATATCCTTTAAGAGTTCTTCCATGGTTTTAGGCGGAGCCATACCCAAAAATTGTTGGGCCAGACTATCAACCATGGAACCTAATATTTTTGATGATTGGCGTCCAAGTAGCATAGGATTTATTCCCATCTTGTCCGCGGCACTAAGTATGGTGCCAAAAACGAATCCATAAAAAAGGTTTACTGTATCCGACATAAATTGCTCACCTTCTCAAGAGTTTTTAAAAGCTTACAACTTGCTTAGGATAAGAAATTTTGTTTTTTATGTTTGTTCTGATTGTTTTCGCTTTCCGTTCTCACTGCCTTCAAATATAACTTGTTTATATAACAGATTTATTATGTAGTATATATACATAATTAATATTTAAATTTATTTGATTCCTCACCGAAATAATATTTTGCGTGAAGTCGTTATAAAAGGTCAAAGGATTAAATTAATTTGAAAGGAGACCGATAAAAAAACATTTTTGCTATTAACACAATTTGATAAATGTGTTCGCATGAGTTAAGCCCACTCAACCCCATCGCTGGGCCAAATTGCCCACCTCATTTTGCACGTCAAGACCGTATCATTATCAGAAGCATTTTGAATTTACTTAAAGCTCTAAGAGCGTGTGGTTGATTGGCTGGCATTATTACCATTTCCCCCTCATTCACGCGCAGAGGTTTACCGGAGATAGTGATTTCCGCCTCGCCTTCAAGAATGTGCACTAAAGCATCAAACGGTGCAGTATGCTCACTTAAACCCTGTCCCTCGTCAAAAGAGAATAATGTGACTGTCCCGGCCTTTTTGTCAATTATTGTTCTGCTCACCACAGCCCCCTCCTGACAATCAATCAAATCCCTCAACCTCACTGCCTGCGCCACCAATTTCTTTGCATCAATTCCCTTCTTATAATGTTCCATTGCCATTCACACCCCTAAATTATTTTCAATCAATCATAATTAATCATTACTACTTTACAGTTAAGTAAAAAATTAAAAGGGTATGAAGTATTCTGGGTATAATTTTTAATCCTAGCTTTTTAGATGCCTAGCTTTTTTCTTTTCTCCTCTATGTGTGCCAATATGGCTTCCGCTGCTCTTACCGGATCTTTTTCCAAATTGAGTTGAGCGCCCGTTATTTGTTTCAAGTCCTGTGTTAACAACTTGACCAGGTTCGGCCCCCCGGTTACCGTGGGCACTGGGTTAACGTAGGTGAATAGTCCCAAGGCCAAGGCAAATATTGCGTCAATGGTTGCTTTTTGCTCCATGTATTCTGGCGCAACAGCTGCAACAGGTAGGTCTGGTAAGGGTACTCCCCCAAGCGCATTTGAGACCGCAGCAAGTAGGTCGGCCAGACGCCCAGTATCGGTGCAGGTGCCATAGCTCAGAACTGGGGGAATCTTTAGCTTTTCACAAATACTTCTCAGGCCCGGCCCCGCAAAATCTTTAGCTTCTAATGTGCAGAGACCAGCTACCTGCATGGCTGCGTTTCCGCAACCCATGGATAAAACCAGAACATCACGCTTAATCAATTCCTTGGCCACGTTCACACTGTGTACGTCCTGACCATAATCCCTGAGAGTGGTGCATGAAACAAGCCCTACAACCCCTCTTAATGTTCCATTTTTTATTGCTTCGAGAAGTGGGTCAAGAGTTCCTCCCAAGGCTCCAGAATGCTTTCTGTGGAGAATCCAACTAAAACTTCTTTCATGGGTAGGTTGGTTACTGGTTCGATGGTGGCTCTGCGTTCCTTGAAGTTGTCTATAGCCATTTGCAGTAGCTGTGCGGCCTGTTGCTCAGCTTTTTCGGGATCATAGTTTACCCTTTCTTTTACGCCCTCGAAGGCCACCAGTTCACTTACTGGTACCAGTTTGAACTTATACC
>CAZECW010000069.1:0-3611 GCA_964510585.1 uncultured archaeon
TTTTCGGACATTGCTTTTCTTATCCTTGAGGCGCCTCTGGAGTGGCCCCACCGCCCTCTCATCCCCTATCTTCCCAAGAGCTAAGGCAACTCTTTCTCGAGTATCCCAGTCCTCATCTTCAAGCAGCTCTATTAGTGGTTCCACAGCCCTCCCGTCCCGCAGCTCCCCAAGAGCCCACACTATTTCATACAGGTCCCCCCATGAAAACTCTATGGCTTCTATTAGTGGTTCAACCGCCCTCCGGTCCCGTATACGCCCAAGTGCTCTAGCCGCTTCCCCCCTAACAGACATATCTTTGTCTTTTAGTGCCTGTATTAGTGGCTCAACCGCCCTCCGATCCAGTATACGTCCAAGTGCTTCTGCGGCTGTCCATCGAACATCTGAGCGTTCGTCTTTTAGTGCTTCTATTAGTGGTTCAACAGCCCTCCTATCTTCTAGCCATCCCAGTGCAAACGCCGCTGTCCATCGAACATCTGGGTATTCGTCTTTTAGTGCTTGTATTAGTGGTTCAACAGCCCTACTGTCCTCCATTTCTCCGAGGGAGACGGCTGCAGCTGTTTGAACCTTCCAGTTTCCCCTGTATTTTAGGGCTCCTATTAGGCCCTCAACGTCTTTTTCTGCACTCATCCTTTTTACGTCGGCTTCAGTTAACTCGGATAATCCCATCCTCACACCTTCCAACAAGGAATTGGATTTATCTATTTTAAAATATAATTGGCAACAAGCCGGGAATGCCGCGCCTTACAAGTACCTTTAAAGTATTTATATTCACAAGTATATAAACTCAACCAATCCCTGGTCAAAGGGTGCAATGTACTAGTATGTGTTTTTTTTGGTTTGTGGGGAGGGTATGTCTTGTGCGTGTAGGATTTCCATTCTCGACTTGGGGAAGGTTAACGTCTCCCCCTTGAGGAAATAGAAGGTAGAAATTTTACCACCATTAATCGAAAGTGCGAGGAGAGTCTTTGAACTTGTTTTTCTCTTCCTGTCGGTGTGCCTTATCTCCAGAAGTTGTAGGAGGCTTATGGGAGCTCTGGGCTGCCTAGTGATGTTGGAAGTGCTGGGGGGGTGGCGTCCTCAACTTTTGGGGGGTATGTGAAAACTGGTTGAAGGGCGATATTTTCAACACCTTCTCTGACATGTTTTTGGAGGACGTAAGGTACTCGACCTCGGGGTTGATGCCCTCAACTGGGCTGTTTACCTGTTTTCCACCCTTAAAAGTCTGATTTAGAGCCCCTGCATCCTCCCTCGCCATATGTTTAGGGAGGCTTCCTTTTATGGTGTCCTTTTTGTGGGGTTATTTTGGAGAGATGGGTATTCCATTTTTTTTAACATCGTCATGTGTAAAGTGGGGGTGGGAGGTATTGCAGAGACAGAATAAAAGGACAAAACATGAAACCAGCATTAGGGAGTGTAGTTTAAACATGTGGTTATCACTTCCTTAGGTGCCCTTTTTTGCGTTTTTACCCTGCAGAATAACTCAAAATGGACTTTCGGATGCGTAGGGCTCATCCCAAACGTACACCTAAAAGGTGACACTAGGTTTACTGTGCCTCTTTACGTTGCAGTATGTTTAAATATTCGATTGATTAGTATATGTTGGGGATTTCCTATGAGTGGACAGGTTGGCACCAATAGGGAGGTTGTGCTCCGCATCATAGACTTCCTAGAGAGAAGATCAACTTACCACGATGGCGACTTACATATTTCTACTGTTGACTCCTATCTTCTGGATTTTATTTTTGCCTGCCATATTTTGAAGAGGCTGCGCGACCCGGTTTCGATTCCCACCCTCATAAGGCTCGTGAGGAAATTTGGGGAAATCCACTCAAGAAGAATCGAAAAAAACATGGAATCACGTGAAGAGTATGGAATAAGGCTTGCTCGGGTTCCTCTCAAAAATGTGATAGATACGCTCATAGTGATGGGGGGGGGAGGCGGTGCAGCCACTAATTGAGCTCCTTAGCAGTGAGCATGTTGAGACTCGGAAGTTTGCTGCCTACGCTCTGGGCAAAATAGGGGATAGAAGGGCTTTTCCGGCGCTGGAAAAACTTTTCAAGGGGGAGTCCGGGATTGTGCGGGAGGTGGCGGGCAGGGCGCTTCTGCAGCTGGACGCTGAAAAAGCGGCAGAAATAGTGCAGAGAGACAACCTAACACCCACAGAAGACCCACTCCCCCATTTCAGCAAAACCAGACTAAAAATTCATTTGGAAGCCATAAGCGATTACTACCGTTCACTAGATGACTTAGGCCCCCCATCAGAGTACAAGCTGTCTGTAAGCCTATACAAATATGTTGAAGGAATGGTTGGCAGTCTTGGTACTGTGAACTATTGGAGAGAGTGGGGATTAGGTCAACTTGAAATCTATGAGCTAGATCTACCGCGGGAAATAGTAAAAATGATCAACAAAGAAAATATGGACGAACACTTCCTGCCTTGCCTCTGCGGAGAATACCTCGAATGGGCATATGTAAACGCAATATCAAAAAGACTGCATGATTTCTACGACGACAGATACCACCTCGTGCAAAATGACGTAATATGCGTCTACTGCAAAAACTGCAAAAGATACACCGCAATACAAAGGGAAATCGATCACGCCTACCTAGAGGGAACCTCATTCTCCCTCTTCTACCTTCCAAGATTTCCAAAAGAAGAAGAACTAAAACAGGAATCAGAGATAAAAGAAAAGCGGGAAACATTCGAAGAAGAATTCGAAGAATTCGACGAAGATATGTAATCCGACTAGAGCAGCCGTTCTGAATTTCCATATTTCTGTATGTGGGGAATCCTTCGGGATGCTGTTGAAAAAGTTTTAATATTTTCGTTGTTTTTGCTTTTTCGGTGATTTGTGTGATGGGTCGTGTTGGTTTTGGTGTGGGGGATGGGGAAGTGAGACAACTATTCTCAGATAGGATTCCCGAAAAATACGTCGAGCTGGCTAAGGTTCTGGACCTCTTTGTGAAGGAGGAAGACTTTAAGGAGCTCTACAGCCCCGACATGGGGAGACCTTCCGTGCCACCAGTCATACTAATCAAGGTGACGCTCCTCCAGTACCTGGACAACGTCTCAGACAGGAGAGCCGCTGGCGCAGCTCGCTTCGACCTGAGGTGGATGTGCGTGCTGAACACGCCCCTGAAGTGGGATGGATTCAACTACTCAGACCTCTCAAACTTCAGAGAAAGGCTGGCTGAGGCGGGAAAGGAGCGAGAGCTCTTCGACAAACTTGTAGCCCAGCTCCACGAGGAGGGCTTCATAAAGTCAAAAAAGGTGAGAGCGGACTCCTACACTGTGCTATCCCAGGTGCAGTTTCTAGGCGACCTCGAACTAATCTACGAAACCTGCGACAAGCTCCTCTACGCTCTCGCAGACCACTCCTCAAGAACCTACAACGAGCTGGGCGAGGAACTCATAAAAGCATTCGAGAAAAACCACCCACCCTTTGCCAAGAGCCGGGAGACCATGAAAAACGGCTCAAAGAATACGGCGAGCACGCCCACCGGATTCTCGAAACCTGCCGGAAAAACAATCTTGAAAATCTAGATGAGTACCAACTTCTAGAGCAAGCCTTCAATGAGGTATACGACCTAAAGGAAGGAGGCGAGGTGGA
>CAZECW010000070.1:0-13771 GCA_964510585.1 uncultured archaeon
CCAATATGGCTTCCGCTGCTCTTACCGGATCTTTTTCCAAATTGAGTTGAGCGCCCGTTATTTGTTTCAAGTCCTGTGTTAACAACTTGACCAGGTTCGGCCCTCCGGTTACCGTGGGCACCGGGTTAACGTAGGTGAAAAGTCCCAAGGCCAAGGCAAATATTGCGTCAATGGTTGCTTTTTGCTCCATGTATTCTGGCGCAACAGCTGCAACAGGTAGGTCTGGTAAGGGTACTCCCCCAAGCGCATTTGAAACTGCAGCAAGTAGGTCGGCCAGACGCCCAGTATCGGTGCAGGTACCATAGCTTAAAACTGGGGGAATCTTTAGCTTTTCACAAATACTTCTCAGGCCCGGCCCCGCAAAATCTTTAGCTTCCAATGTGCAAAGACCAGCTACCTGCATAGCTGCATTTCCGCATCCCATAGATAAAACCAGAACATCACGCTTAATCAGTTCCTTAGCCACGTTCACACTGTGTACGTCCTGACCATAATCCCTAAGAGTGGTGCATGAAACAAGCCCTACAACCCCCCTCAAAGTTCCATTTTTTATTGCTTCGAGAAGTGGGTCAAGAGTTCCTCCCAAGGCTTCCAGAATGCTTTCTGTGGAGAATCCAACTAAAACTTCTTTCATGGGTAGGTTGGTTACTGGTTCAATGGTGGCTCTGCGTTCCTTGAAGTTGTCTATAGCCATTTGCAGTAGCTGTGCGGCCTGTTGCTCAGCTTTTTCGGGATCATAGTTTACCCTTTCTTTTACTCCCTCGAAGGCCACCAGTTCACTTACTGGTACCAGTTTGAACTTATACCTTTTAGCGTAGAATGGGTCGATTTGCATGGAACAGTTCATGTCGCAGGCGAAGAGGTCCACGCAGCCACTGGCCAGAACTGCTTCCTGTGAAATCCAGTTTCCAGTGAAACCGTAGAAGGCATTGTCCATATTCCATCTCTGAATCATTTCTTGACCTGTTTCGATACTCGCGATTACTCGCAGACCTTTTGCACCTGCGGCTTTAGCCTTCTCCTGCCATTCCGGTTTTCGGGCAAGTTGAACCATGGCAAAGCCTAGGAAGGGTTCGTGGCCGTTTGGAAGCACGTTAACGTAGTCTGGATCCAAAACGCCTAAGTCAACCCTCATGGTGTGCGGTCTTGGAGTGCCGTAAAGGATGTCTTGGCAGTACTCGTTTACTATTTGGCTCTGATAAGCCATAGCCAAGGCTAGACGCATAGCCTTAAAGGCCAAACTGGCATAGTAACCGTCAACATTTGTAAGACAGGAACTTGTGGCAAGCAACATCTCACCATAAATTCCGCCCGGAAATATTCCCAGTCTCTTCCAGACCTCCTTACGTTCTGGGGGAGCTAGGGCCTCAACTATTTTGCTTGGCTCATAGTACTTTCTGTTGAAGTCTTCCTCCACAAAGTCACAAAAACGAATGGCGATTTCCTCCACTGAGCCGGAGGTGTCTATTCCCAGCCTCCTGGAGAATGTTTTCAATTTTTCTGGTTCTTTAATTTGGAATGGGGTTTTGCCCATGGCTGTGGCTCTGAGAGTTTTTATTGTTTGGTCTGTGTGGTAGTGGTAGGTTGATGCTCCCATAACGTTTCTGAGTAGCATCATTCGCATAGCCATGCCATCGGCGGTGATGCCGCAGACTCCCCTCTTATCCTTTTCTGCATCCGCCCGGCAGGGTCCGTTTGAACATAGGTCGCATCTGGCTCCTGCCTGACAGAAGGGACATCTTCTGTCTGGGTCTCCGCCCATTCCTTGGGCCTCAAAGCGATCCCAAATATTTGTCATATTGTCTCTTTTTATCTTTTCATACATTTTCCTGACTGATTCGTGATATGAGATTCTGTCTTCCTTCATTACAAGCCCTCCAATCAAACATTTTACAAAAATAGGAGTTATAAGTGATACTCAATAGAAATAAATAAATCTTTTCACTATAACAGTGGAATAATATTTTATAAATTTATTCATGATAACTCATTATGTTTTTCCGCTTTTAGTTTATAATTTATTAAAAATGTATGCGAAACAGAAATAAAAAAATAAGTTGTGTAGAATGGCTCTACTTGAACAGTTTTTGGATGAACTCGACTATTTTGGCTATTGCCTCTTTTGCTTCGGGCAAGTCGTATAAGCCGAAGGATTGAAACACGTGAGGCATATCGTCCCACGTCTGCAATGTGGCGTCCACGCCAGCCTTCTTGGCTTTCTCCACTAAGCGTTTGCAGCCTCCAAAAAGCATTTCAGTTGTGCTGGCTTGAATCAGTAGGGGCGGTAAACCCTTCAAATCTGCATAGATTGGTGAAATCAGGGGGTCGCTTGGGTCTGCTCCCCCCAGAAATGCTGGGATCCACCAGAAAAGCCCCACATCTGCAAGAACCGGGTCAGTCTTAGCGTTTTCAAAAAATGATTCGTCAGAGCCAGACCAGTCAGTTGCCGGCGAGAGACAGACAGCCCCAGCGGGTAAAGGTATTCCCTCATCTCTCAGTTTTAAGAGCGTTGTGAGCGTCAAGTTGCCCCCTGCTGAATCTCCTGCAATTACAATGTTTTTGGGTTTGATGCCCTGTGATAGAAGCCACTTGTATGCTTTGGTGCAATCCTCAAGCTGAGCTGGATGGGGATGCTCGGGTGCAAGGCGGTAGTCCACACTTAGCACACGCATCTTTGTTAATTGTCCCAGCGTGACAGTAAGTATTCGGTGAGTGTTGGGTGAGCCCAAGACCATGCCTCCCCCATGGAAGTATAGGAGGACTCGGTCTTTTTTGGCATTGGGGACTGTTTGCCACTCTGCGGGAACCCCGCCGGCATTGACTTTTTCTATTTTTACCTCTTTGGGGATTGGGTGCCTTTTCTGGTCCATGTCTGCTGCATAGTTGAATGCGTATCTGAACAGTCTCGTTAAGAATTGCATTTCGTCTTTTGTTAACCATTTGTACAAGTCTTGTATTGTTCCCTCTCTCTTGAAGAAGCGCTCATTTCCCTCCATTAGTTTTTGCCACAGGGCTGGGAAGTTGACGCCTTGGTTCTCTTTGGCTTTGAGGAATTCTAAAACACCATTGGTTTGCTCCTTTAACAGTTCATCCATGAGTTTAAGCACGTCTGGACGAATTTTTGATCTATCTAAAATTGGCATGCCTTTTCTAGCCCCTAAAAAATTGTTAGTGACTTTTTGTTGTAAGTTTTATAAAAATGTTCCGCGAATCCACAAGGATTACTCAGTGAAATTATTGTTTTTTGGGGAAAAAGGGGTGATGTGAAGAATGGGGGGTTGTTTTTGCTATTTGTTATTTTTGGGCCTTTTTTGCTTTCCACCTTTTTAGTGCCCTTTCTTCGAGTATTTTTGAGTATTTTTCCCATTGGTCTTCTTCTTCGCCTTCCTTTTTTCTCCAGAGTCTAAAGCGGCATGTGTCTGCTCCTGCGGGGATTATCCATTTGAATTCTACGTCGAATTTGATTTCTCCTTTTTCTCTGAAGTATTTTCTTATGCCTTCCACCAGGTAACGTTGCACTCGGCAGTCGAATGGTTTGTAAACGTCTTGGTGGGGGCACCATAGAATATCAAATATACACTCGTCTTCATTTAGAATTTCTGGCTTCTCAATGGAGGTCCAGAGAACGGTGTTAATCCATGTTCCCACAAAACTGGTTTTCTCTATGTCAGTTGTGCCCTCTGGAAATTTTGCGTTTTCAAAACTCTGCCGGGCAACGTCGTATCCCACTTTTCTCAGTGCTTCACTGACCACCCTTTGACCTTCAGGACCAAAGTTTTCCTCCACATCCTCCATTATTTGCAGCACACTCATACCCATCATGGTTCCCCAAATGAGCAAGGTGGCGGGGTCAAAATCAGGTCTACCCATAACCTCCTTGCGAAATCTTTCCACAGCCTTTTTGTAGGGCTCCTCAAACTTTGTACCCTTCCAATTCTTTTCCTTACGTTCACCCTTAACGCATATTCCATCAGTAATCACGGGCAGATCACCACAATCCACTAAAAGATTTAAGGAAACTTAAAAGTTTTCTCTTTGAATGTATAGATTGTGCCGTCCATTACTCTGAACAAATGTAACAGCAAGATTGAGAACTATTATTTCTCCGCGAACATTTGTACATTTTCACCTTAGTCTGGATCACCTTAATTGTAGAAGAATGGTTGATTTTTATTTTGAATGGCTTTATTATACTTGGACTAGATGGTTTTGGTAGTTTTCGACGAAGTATTTTTTGCCTTTACTGATAATTTTGTGTCCTTCTCTTTCTAGTAATTTTTTGTGGGCTTCCACTCCGCCTGGATATTTTTCGTTCAGAAGTCCGTCTGCTTTTAATGTACGCCAGTAGGGGTTAATGCTTTCCCTTCCTTCTTTTATGGTTTCTTGGGCGGCGTTGGCAGCGGTCATAATGAATATTCCCGTGGTTAGGGTGCAGCATGCTTCAACATTGTATTTCTTGGCGAGTTTCATGCAAATTTCCCTAATGGTTATGAGTTTGCCTTTGGGCACCGTTTTCATAACTTCTTCTACTTCGCGGGGATTAACAAGCACACACCTGTCGCCCACCTTCGCCCCCATCTTTTGTAGGGCTCTGAAGCAGGGTTCTCGACCGTCCAATTTTATTATCTTTGGAAAACCCTCCTTATCAGACATTTTCTCCCGCCACGATTTCCTCCTACCCATAAAATTTTGCCACCTTAAGTTAATCTAGGTACAATATGTGAAATAAGTTATAGTTTCAGGATATAACATTAGCGGTGTTCGGTTTTTGGCTAGGGTTTGGAAGTTTTCCCCTACACATTGGAGGAATTGGAGGTTCCCCTTATTAGAGAAGCGTTAAGTAAGAGAATCATCCTATACGGAAAAGGGACACAATTCAGAAGCTGAAAAAAGAATTTATAATACAACAAGTAAAATTTAAACCGTAAGTAGAAAATATTCATAAAAACTAGCAACTATACACTTTTCTTGATTTTGAGAAAATTAATGGGTTTTGTGCCTTTTACAGAAGCGTAAATTAAATTTTTGGTTTAGTATGATTTAGCCCTATGTGAGGAGAGTGGTGTTTGTGGCTAAGAGTACCGATGATGTTTCTTGGACTCCGGAGATGTTGGAGAAGGGTGGTTATCCCCATTTTATGTTGAAGGAGATTCATGAGCAGCCGAAGGCTTTGAGAAATGCGCTCAGTTTAAGGTCAGAGGTTTGCCAGGAGGCGGCCCGGATTCTTAACGATTCCCAACAGGTATATATTACTGCGGCGGGTACATCGAATCATGCGGGGTTGGCTGGGCGTTACATGTTCACTAAACTTTCCCGTGTTCGAACTCAGAATATTTTGTCTTCTGAGTTTCCGGAGCTTACTGGGGAGCTTCTATGTGAGGATGATGTGGTTCTTGCCATTAGCCAGTCTGGGGAGACAGCGGACACAATAAATGCAGTTAAACATGCTAAGAGGCAGGGTGCAAAAGTGGTTTCAGTGACAAATGTTGTGGGCAGCACTTTGAGTAAACTCTCCGACTATACTATTTATACTTATGCGGGGCCGGAGTATGGGCTTGCAGCCACCAAGACTTTCCTAGTTCAAGTTGCATGCTTATCCCTGCTATCGCTGGATTTATCTCTCATGAGGGGGTCTCTAAGTGATGGTGAGGTTAAAAATCTTAGAGAAGGGTTAATGAGTACGCCTCATGTGGTTGATAGGACGATTAAAAGGCAGGACAGGGTGGTTAGAGATATTGCTTATCAATATGCTAATAAGCAGAGCTTCTTTTTCTTGGGGCGTGGGATTAGCACCGCCACTGCCATGGAGGGTGCACTAAAGCTTAAGGAAACTGCCTATATCCACGCAGAAGCCTATCCTGCTGGGGAGTCCCGACATGGACCCATAGCCCTCATAGAGCCGGGGTTCCCGGTAATTGTAATTGCGCCTCCCGATGAGACTTATGATAGGCTGGTTAAAAATTTGGGAGAGGTCAAGGCGTACCAGGCGAAAATAATAAGCGTGGTACAGGAGAATGATTCTGAGGTAAGGACGTTGTCAGACCACCCGATTAGTATTCCGGAGACTATGCCAATGTTTTCTCCCATAACCTATGTGGTGCCGTTACAGTTATTCGCTTATTTTGTTGCGTTCAGGAGAGGGTACAATCCGGATAAGCCCCGCTATTTGGTTAAAGCGGTCAGGGAACTCTAAAGGCATTGGTGAACATTTATGCTTGCCAAAGAATGGACTGAGAAATATTTTCAGGCTCTAAAAGAGGTTGGCAGAAACATTGGACTCTGTCGCATATTTATCACGGGCTTAAATACTAATATTGATGGACTAAGACACGTCAAAGGCCAAGAAATTGAAAAGATAATAAATGAAGAAAAATTGGCGGAAGAAGTCCTGTACAAATTGAATAATCCTCCGAGGGAAATTGTGACTTTTTCCGATGTTTTGGCGGGTATACTCTACTGTGCCAAGACTGGTGATGGTGAAGAATGGTTTATTCGCGAGCCCAAAATTACTGAGGAGATAAAATCAGTTTTCGGCTACGATAGGCTTCGTATGGGTGGACAGTGTGGAATAATGACCAATGTGCTGGCCCTCATGAACCTTAAAGTTATACCGAATGTAGTGGAGCTTCCCCCACTGCAGGCAGAACAATTCACCAGCGATTATGGAGAAATCCTCATACCCCGATTTGAGAGTGGAAGAATTGTTTTCAAGAAACCTTTGGAGGCAGCTAGAGAAGGCGACAAAGTTTTTATACATTGGATATTTGAATTCGACAACCAATTCAAAACAAAAATTAACCACGAAATTGTTAAGGCACCAGTTGAAAACAGGTTCATAGCCACCTACGACGATGAAAACATTAAGCTAAAAACAGATCCCGCCTTTCGTGAGGGAACCATAAAGGTAATCAAAGAAGTGGGGAGGGTAATACTGTCCGGTTATCATATGCTTCAGAAGTCTTATCCCGACGGTTCCAAGCCTGAAGACCACATAAGGGAAACTTTAGAACTCATCGATTCTTGGAAAGAGAGAAATCCGGAAATTAGGATACACAGCGAAATAGGTTTCCTAGCTGATCCAGAGTTAAGAAAGTCTGTTCTTGATATGGTGGCTCCAAAAGTGGATTCCCTTGGTTTAAACGAGGATGAATTGGCGGATAATCTACATACGCTGGGGTGGAAGGATAATCTTGAAGAAATAAAGGCTTTGGATGCCCCAAAAATTTACAAGGGTGCAAGAAAAATTTTAGAAAAATATTGCTTGTCGCGCATTATGGTGCACACCAGAGAATTCTCCCTAAGTTTGACCAACTCCAATTATGGAATCCATCCCCGAGACGAACTAAGTTCCATAATGTTTGGCTCACTATTCGCAGCCACACTTGCACACACTGGAAATTTTCCCACAATCCAAACCGCAGAAAAAACCCTCAAAAGCGGCGAACTAAAAGTGAGCGAAAGGGGCATATGGGAACACCGCAAACTTGCGGAACTACTTGAGAGTGAGGAGGGCTACCCCAAACAAAAATTTCTAGAAGAGGGATTCACGGAATCAGAACCCTCAGTAGCCTTCACCCCCTCAAAGTTAACAGAGCCCAAAGCCACCGTGGGAATGGGAGACACCATAACCTCAGCCACCCTAGCAGCGGAAGAAGCACTAACACGCAGAGCCAAAAAACACCAAAACAATTAATAAACACCACAATAATAAGATAACCATAAATCCCATTAGTCGGGGTGACTTAACCCAGCTTGGAAGGAGGTTTTTTCGTGTGCCAGTATTGTGTTGAACACGGTCAAGGTACCAAATGGTATTTGAATCCAAAGAATATTAACCTTAAGAAGGCTTGGGAAGATGCTAACATTCGATCGGTTATGGAGTCTCTGGCACTAGGCGGCCCTAAGGCTCTGGTTGAAACCATAGCATCCGTTAATGCCCTAGTTGAGGAATTGCCCTATTCCAAGGATGCACTAGAAGCATTAAATAAGATGTCTGAGGGAGCTAACGGAGGCCAAGTCGTTCCCCTAGAAGACACAATCCAAATACTAAAGACTCCTCAGAAGTTTGACATGAAAATAGGGCTAACCTACTGCGCCTGCAGAAAACATTGGGGAGGACAAAACAAAATGGTCTGCATGCATTTCGAACCATTCTGCGACCTCCTAAAAAAGTCACAGGGCACCCTATCAAAGTATGATAGATACATCACACCTGAAGAAGCCATAGAACTCTGCAAGGACTGCTACAAGGAGGGACTCGTACAGTGGGTCCAATGGTGTTCAATGCCCAACGTAATAGGTATCTGCAACTGTGAATTACCCTACTGCATAGTATTCAGAACAAGGCTAATTTCCGGTGTCAGAAACGCAGCCATAAAAAGCCACTACATTGCACAGATTGACCAGAACAAGTGTGACGGTTGCGGAGGAAGCCCCCAATGCCTACTGGCATGCAACTTTGGAGCCATAAGGTTCTCCAGACTTGAACAGTACTCAGTCGTTGACCCCACAGTATGCTTCGGCTGCGGAGTATGCAGAGAACGGTGCCCAAACAAAGCCATAAGCCTCATTGACAGAGAGAGTGTGGCAGTGGCAAAAGACCTGTGGTAATCGAAAAAAAGGGAGGCAACAATATTGAAAAAGTACAGCATATTTGTTGACATGGGGAAGTGTGTGGCACCCAAAAATTGTGATTTGAAATGTATTAAGACTTGCCCCCTTAAAGTATTCGCTTACTACCCTATTGACACTTCAAGAGAGGACAGCCCAGTTATGATAACCGCTACTTTCCCCTTTTCTTGTAATGGCTGCAATCTCTGCGTCGCAGCTTGCGAACCAAAGGCCATTTCCGTTTCACCACCAAAATAGTCTTAGGATAAATTTAGGGATAAAAATAAGTTTCTGAGGTCATAGGTAAGCAAAATAATTTTTCATTCTGTTTTTTAGTAAAAATCAAAAACTTTTAGGATGTTTTCTAGAAAAACTATTTATTTAACATAATCAAAATAAGAGTGACTTCCCCTATTTTCAGACCTTTGCACAAAAGGAATTATTTTTTTGGGAGAGATTAAAATGGAGATTGAAACTCTTTACAACCCCGAAATTGAAAAAATGCCTCGGTCTGAAATTGAAAAACTCCAATTAGATCGTCTAAAGAGACAGGTAAAATATGTTCTCAACTATTCCAATATGGAGCGGGAGAAACTCCAAGACGCAGGAATAAGAGAAGACTCAATTAAAACACTGGGAGACTTGGCTAAAATACCCACAATAACCCTTGAGGAGATAAGAAAAAAGATCACAGATACAGGAGACCCCTACGGCGGTACCCGCTGCATCGGAGAAGGACAGTTCTGCGTGGTTTTTGAAATCTTTGACCAGGCTCCACCCCAAAAAGACCCGTTTTATCTAACCATGACTAGGGGAGACTTTATGAACGCTGTAGAAATGTTCACTCGTTACTTTACAATGATAGGTGTAAGAAAAGGAGACCGCATGTTAATACAGGGAGTCGTAGATCCCACGGACATCTATCCGGCCATAATTAATTCCACAAGTCTACATCTTGCACCCTCAGTTGTGGAGATTTTAGGCAGCCTTTCGCTTCAAATAGGGATACCCATGCCTCGACTCCTAGCCGCGGGAATAGATGGGGCAAAAGCCTTTAATTGGGTTAAATTCTTCAAATCCCCAGTACTTGTAGTTTCACCTGAAATGGTGAACCAAATCGCCGCCATCGCCGAAATGGAGGGAATAAAAGCCAAAGATCTAGGAGTTAAAATCATTGTTTACCCAGACCACAAAAACCTTCTTAAACCCAGCAAGAGACGGGAGCTTCAAGAAATTTGGAACGCAGAAGTTTATAGTATGCTGTGCAACTCGGAAACCGCTCTCCACGCAATAGAATGCAGGGAGCACGCTGGACTACATGTTTGGGAGGATCTTTACTTAGTTGAGGCTGTGGATTCTAAAAGTGGCAATCCCGTTTCGGAAGGAGAAACGGGAAAACTGACCATCACAAACCTTTACGCTCAAGGAACACCGCTTCTAAGATATGTGACGGACATCGATGTCAAACTAGATAAAACTGTTTGTAAGTGTGGGAGAACTCATGTGAGAATACTCTCCCGGGATTACAAGGAGGAATAGAGTATGAGTGAGTACTGGAATCCTCAAATGGAAACTATGAAAAAAGTTGAATTAGAAGAACTTAGGCTAAAAAGGATAAAAGCTATAGTGAACTACACCTATAGGAACTCCCAATTCTACAAAGAATTATACGAGGATATGGGAGCAAACCCGGAAGACGTGAAAACCTATGACGACTTTAGGAATAAAATCCCCCTATTCCGTAAAGACCAAATTCGAGATAAAAGGGTGGAAACCGGAGACCCCTTTGGCACTATGCTTACAATTCCCCCAGACCAGATAGAAAGAATACATCCCTCAACTGGAACTACGGGAGCTCCCACCTTCACTGCTCTCACAGCGGAGGAAGTTCACGTAGCCAGTGAGCCGTGCACAAGGCTAGCTTGGATGTGGAAAATACGCCCCGGAATGAGGCTGCTTTCCGCTATACACTTTGTGGGATTCTGGCATTGGTGGAGCACCTTTTTAGGCGTCCTCACAATGAACAAGCTGGGTCTTAATACTGAGCTCATCGCTTATAATGCCTACTTGCATTTATTCGGATTTCCCACCGCACGTATGTCTCTGGGAAAGTTTAGGGGTGACTGGGCACTTTTACCGCCAGATACAGCTTTGGCATGTATTAATGAGTTCGCAAGGATGGGTAAGGATCCCAAGGACGCCATTCCGGGCCTGAAGTATGTAACATCAGCTGGTGAGGCCATTTCTCCAAAACACAGAAGGTATCTTATGGAAAAATTCGGGCTCCTAGACTGGTTTGACGCCTGGGGCTGCAGTGATCCATTCACTTTAGCCGGAGAATGTTATGTTCACGATGGTCTCCACACATGTTCAGACTACTGGAGCCTAGAGCTTATTGACGCCGAGACCGAAGAACTCCTAGGCCCGGGTGAGAAGGGAGAAATAGTGGTCACAAATCTCTGGATGCGAGCCTTACCCTTTGTAAGATTCGGCACCGAGGACTTTGGAGAACAGATAGATGAAACCTGTAAATGTGGAAGAACCCACCATCGGGTTAAGGTTTTTGACCGAGCCTCATGGGTTGTTAATGTTGCCGGAAAGAAGATTTCCCCATTTGCTCTGAGACTCATCATGGAGCGTCACCCAGAAACTGAGGAGGCTTCATTTAACATTATTAAATACGCTAAAAAAATGGACACACTAAAGATTAAGGCATCCTACAAGGAGAGCATAACAAAAGATCCTGAGGAGCTTAAAAAGAGAATAGCTGGAGAAATAAAGAGTGAACTGGGGGTTGAAGCAGAAATCGAATGGGTTCCCTACGAACAATTGCATAAAACTCTGCACAAAATTACTAGAATGGTGGATCTCACAAAGGAAGGCTAGTTTAAGCCAACACTTTTTTCTTTCAAAAATTTTTAGCATCCATTAAAAAATTTTCTTACTACTATTCAGAAAATTTTAATATCAACCCCCATTTATATCGGTTTAACAGTTCCTTGGAAGTATCGGCTTCCAGAAAAATCGGTTTATCATTGGAGAATTGACTCAGTGTGGATGGATGAAGATGTCTGAAAAGTATGATGTGATAGTGGTTGGTGCGGGTCTTGGAGGACTCTCCGCAGCAGCATCGCTTGCCAAGAATGGGCAGAGGGTTCTCCTATTAGAGAAGCATTACAGGCCTGGCGGTTATGCGGGCAGTTTTGTTCGTGGCAGATTTGAGTTCGAAATTGCGCTGCATGAACTCTCTGGTTTGAACCTGGATGCTAAACGCGGCTTCTTCTACAAGTATTTGGAGAATCTGGGAATAACAAAGAAGGTTGAATTCGTCAAGCTTAATACTGTTTACCGCTCCGTTTTTTCCGACATGGAGGTCACTGTTCCAGCGGGAAGAGAAGAGGCGGAGGGCGTTTTGGTAGACACATTTCCCAACGAGGCTGAAGGAATAAAACGCTTCATGGCGAGAATGACCGCTACCAACCGAGCCCTAACCCTAATACAGAGGGGAGAAAGCTTTTCTCACCCCGAAATCAAAGAAAACTTCCTACCATACCTGGACAAAACCCTAGCCGACGTCCTATACGCCGATGTTAAAGACCCTAAAGCCCGGGCGGTCTTATCCCAACTAATGGGCTACTGTGGACTACCCCCATCAGAACTAGCATACGTAATATACGCAGTTGTATATGACACCTATATTCACTATGGGGGAGCCCAAGTCAAAGGAACATCTCAAAGCCTCGCCAACGCCTTCGTAGATGTTATCCAGGAGTCGGATAGCGAAGTTCGGCTCAACTGCGGGGTTAAAAAAATACTCACCCAAGGCGACCGAGTAACAGGAGTGGTGACGGAGAATGGTGAAACATTCCATTCAAACCACATCATATCGAATGTTAACCCATTAACAACCTGCGCCAAAATGATTGGTGCAGATAAAGTTCCAAGTTCCTTTTTTGAAAAATTTCAAACCAAAGAAATAGCTATGGGAACCATGAACGTCTACCTGGGATTAGACGCACCCCACCAAGAACTGGGAATAGATGAGTTCGAAATATTCTTTAACGAGGGCTACGACTTTGACGCAGCTTGGGCAAAAAGTAGAGTCAGCATAGAACCCGCAGACTTCGCCCTAGCCACCTACAATGTTGCATACCCGGAAGCCTCTCCTCCAGGAACCACAGCTGCAGTCATCACCACCCTAAGCTACGCCGAACCCTGGTACAAGGTTCCCCCCTCAGAATACGTAGACACCAAGAACAGGATGGGCGAAAAACTACTAGAAAAATTGGAAAAATTCTACCCCGGAATCAGAGAACACATAGAGGTAATTGAAGTATCCACACCACTAACAAACATGCGCTACACAGGAAACCCCGGAGGCTCCATCCTCGGCACCCCTTACAGCCCCAACAACATATTTGGAAACCGTTTACCCCAACAGGGACCATTAAAGGGACTGTACTTTGCGGGAGCCTGGACCCAGATAGGGGGAGGCTTCCAGACCTGTATCATGTCCGGGATGTTAGCCGCACAAATAGTAATGGCCCAACTAATGAAAAAATGAAAAATAAAAGCCGAAAAATTGGAAGCTACACAAAGGAAACCAACTCCTAAAAAAAGGCTGAGAACCTACACCTTAAACACGCTTGAGTTAAACCTTCTACATCCCTGTAACGCTCATATCTCCGGACAGTAAGTAATAAAAGAACAAAGCCTCCCAAATGAAAATTATGCCCAACAACCCGGACACCAAAAAACAGCTATTAAACCCACCGAAGGGGGGTGACCGCCGAAAATACTTAAGGCTAGTATAGGGTGCCGAGAAAGAAACTATTTTTCCCTATGCGTAGAAAAAAATGATAAACCAACTGGTAGCAGAAAAATTAGACAAGACTCAATGGTAAGACTAACTAACATGGGAAACATTCATACGCTTAAGCGTTTTAGACAGAAATATGAAAAAAGTTTTTCATGGCAAAACTAAAATAAAAAGTGGAATGATGCCCATGCCAAAAGGTCGTAACAGCATTAATTGTTGCTCTGTGATTTTGAAGCATGTTCCCTGATAAATTCTCTTATGATGAATGCATATAAAACATTCAAAACCGTGGCAGATAATAGTAACCAGAAAAATATTGATGTAATTTGTTCCGTGTAGAGA
>CAZECW010000071.1:0-28609 GCA_964510585.1 uncultured archaeon
TGATGAGATAGACCTGGTTTCGAGAATGCCGGTATTCCATCTGTTGATACCCATAAATTCATCAACACACAAGCCTATAAGCCTTTTTGGCGATTCATCCCCACGACTAAAGTCGGGGGCTTTCTCGCCAAGGGTTGTAAACTATTTTTCGTTAGTGAAGAGTGGTTTATTACAGTTTCTTTTCGGTAACCTTAATTACTCTTTTTCCAAACTAGTATTCCATCCCTCCCTTTATCTAAAAATTTGGGTGTCTCTCTGATAGAGCTTTCTTAGCAACATAAGTCTTGGCTTTTTGCCTTGCTTTCATTCCTTGTAGTGCAAGGCAATGGTGGAGGCTAGGATGTCAAACATTTTTTTAACTTTCGAATCAACTAGAATGATAGAGATATTTTTCCAAACGGATTTATTGGATTCCTTATGTTTTAAATAGAGACATTGCCTCTAAAATTATAATACTAAAGAAAAAATATTGGGGCTTGATGGATTGAGGAAAGTTAAGATCGATCCTGAAAATCCGGATATGAAGATTATTAGAGAAGCGGGAAGGTTACTGAGAGAAGGAAAACTGGTAGCGTATCCAACAGACACTGTTTATGGTTTAGGGGCAAATCCGTTTGATGTTAAAGCAGTTCAAAATTTATTGAGAGCCAAAAGAAGAAAGTGGGAGTTGGGGTTACCACTACTGGTATCAGATGAAAGTACAGCTAGAAAAGTAGCTGAGTTCACACCGGACGCAGACCTACTTTCAAAAAATTTTTGGCCTGGAGGATTAACTCTTGTACTAAAACCTCTTATTAAAATACCCAGTATTGTTACAGGGAATAAAGATAGTATCGCTATTAGGTTACCCGCACATAAAGTCCCACGGTTACTGGCAAAATGTATAGATGGAATTTTGATAGGAACCAGTGCAAATATCTCAGGCCAACCATCAGCATTAAATGCAGAACAAGTTCAAGAGCAAATCGGAAATGATACAGATATGATATTAGATGGTGGAGAAACTTTAAATGCCCAACCCTCCACAATAATAGATTTAACCCAAAGGCCCGCAGTAATTCTTCGGGAAGGCAAAATCAGCGCCCAGATGCTAAAAAAATTTATAGATGTCAAAGATTAGAGCCTTCTTTGAATTAGTTTTAAGAACAGGGAGCGTCTATCTCTGCAAAGTTAACAACGATGACCTCTCAATGCAATATCTCGTTAGAGCATCAATGTAAGAATCCCAGTCATCCGAACGACGAATTGTATCTAGCTCAATTTCGGTAATTTGGAAAAAACTACGTATCCTTCTAAACTTATATTCATTAATAGATAAAACTGCATCGTTCTCCGTACCCTTGGTTATTTGCAAAATCTTTTTGTAAACCTCCAGAATAGGATCCTGGGTATCCCCAATTAAAACGATTCCCATACTTCTGGTGCTCTGCTTTACTCCAAAGTTCTCCACTGCTACACTTATCTGTCTCTGGCCTGAAACATAGAGTAAACATTCTACTGACAAGTTATTTGAAATATTTTTACCGTATCTAAAAGCTTTTATGGCGTTTAAGGCGCCAAAAAAAAGGTGCTCCCACGTTGCGATTAAAGAAGAATCGAAAAGTTGAATCGCTACCCCTGTCTCTTTACTTAGTTCATTAACACTATTGAGAAGAGAAGGCAAGTCTACTCTCTGTGTTTCTAATCCAAAAATTCCAATAAAACATCGGCAATTCTCAACATTTTTAATTATCATAAAAATTTACTTCCTTAAGCGCCTTTTGAATAAACCTTTGTAGAAAATGTACCCTTTTTTTAATGTTTTGCGTCCATCGAGTATCTTTCGATTACCTTAACCCAATTAATAAAGTAGTCTATATATTCAGGTCGAATTTTAGTCCGCTCTATCTCTTTTTTTATTTCCTTCAAATTTTTCCCCTCTTTTCCTAATTTTCTCACAAGGCTACTAATTGTTTCAAAAATCTCCCAAGGGTAAATTATCCAAGCTTCTGTCTCAGAAATATAGTAGTCTGGGCATACTATAGATTTAGGTTTTCGGTGCAGAGTAGAGATCCTTACCTCAGATGCTCCCTTACTTCTCAGACACTCTGCGGTTACTTTAAGACTTTTGCCCGTATCTGCAACATCATCACAAACTAGTATCCTTTTGCCCCTAACATCTACAGAAACATCCTGGGTTATGCAAGGGATATCCCGCGTCTGACTTATGTCCTCATAAAATTCTACCCGAATATTCGCCACCTCCTTTATGCCAAGTAAATCTGATAGTACGCGTGCAACAATCCATCCTCCACGAGCAATGCCAACTATATAATCAGGTCTATACTTGTCTTTAACAATCTTTTTCGCCAATTTTATTAGTAATTCGTAAATCTCATCCCAACTGGGAGCAATATATTTGATTTTATCCAACAAAAACACCATAAGCTTGATTTTGTTCACTTTTTAGATAATAAATATTTAGGATACTATCCTGATTAAATCTATTATCCGTTTCATATATTATTGTTGGAAATCATTATGTGCAAGTGATATTTAGTTGAAAAACCTAATGGGCATTAACCACTTTTGCACCATACAAAATCCTTTTTTACTTTACTAGCAATTATTAGCTAGACCATCAAATTGAGGGAGCATAAATGATAGTTACTCTACAATTCGGCTTCCAGTTTACGTTGGACATACCCGTACTAGTTAGATTGGCTCCGCTATTTTTAATCCTAGCAGGATCAGCTGCGGCGGGAAGACTTCTTGAGAGAGCATTTAGAGTTGTGCCTGTTGTAGGCAGTGGAGTGCAACTGTTAATACGAATAATAGTTTATTTAGGCATAATAATAGGCATAT
The DNA here is from genome assembly GCA_964510585.1 of uncultured archaeon. Classification (GTDB taxonomy): domain Archaea; phylum Asgardarchaeota; class Jordiarchaeia; order Jordiarchaeales; family Jordiarchaeaceae; genus Jordiarchaeum. The sequence goes on from CAZECW010000071.1 coordinate 2,845, forward strand.
TCTGCATAATTTCAGGTGTACAGACGTGGCTAACAGGGTACAATATATTACAAAGCTTTTTTATCTTGTATCTTGCGGCGATTAGTGGGGTTCAAAGCGTTTACGGTTCTACTTTCTATATGTTGAGCTTAATTATTCAATACAAGTATTATTTCTGGCTTCACCCTGCTTACACCTATGGTATTCTTATACTAGTGGGGTTCGCACTTTTAATGAAGCCAATAAAGGCAGTTCCTTGGGCGGCGGTTATTGCATTAATAGTAGGAGGCGGTGTTACAGCACTGGTATGGAAATACTTCAACATTACTGAAACTACCTGGCTAATCGTGGTATTCATAGCAGCTCTACTCCTTACATATTTACTTTTCAAGTTCATTGAAGATTTACTCAAAATACTCGCAACGATTCTCACATTTCCCATAATTGCCGTGCCATTTGGCTTAATTTGCATTGTTCAGGGAATACTACTGCTAGTTGGCAGTTCTTTGGGAGCCATACTTGCACCATTATTAGGTTCGATAATCTAAAATTTATACTAACTCAGAAGCCATTCTTTAGGAATCGTCAGAGTAGTGAAAAATAGGAATTCACTATTACTCTACAAAAGCCTCTTCTCCGTATCCGATAGCATAGAAAATAAGAACAGGTGTCAGTCGAAAGGAAAAGTGATTATTCAGCGGTTCATAAATTCATTTTAACTTCATTTTTTTAATCCAGAGGGCCTGGTGGTGCATTTTCTAACTTTTCTTTAATTATTTTCAGTAAATATTTGATAACTTTAGTATAGCTATTTTTCCCATTAAAACCGGCGGCGGTTGAGTGTCCTCCACCGACACCTTCAACTGTGGCGCCCAGTTCCTCCATAAGTTTTCCCAAATGAATACCTGTTTTTTTGTAAATGTTCTGTGTGGATCTAGCACTTACTCTGATTTCCTCTTTTCTTTTGGCTACCACTATTGCTATGTCTGCTCCTGTCTCGATAAGTGCTCTGCAGGCACTAGCCTCGTAAGAACTTACATGTGAAATGGCAATTAACCAATTTTTAATGTCATGTATCTGCGCTCTATTAACAGCCTTCAGCCTTGCCATCCTTTCTGATCTAGGCATTGTAGTGCTAAGTCTCTCAATTACCGTGTTGTAGTCCGCGCCTGCATCTATAAGATCCGTGACGGCCCTAAAGGTGGAAGCGTTTGCTAAAAGAAAGTGTTTACTATCGTAGGTTATTCCTATAAGCAAAGCCATAGCGGTGTCTGTGCTCGGTTTTATGCTTGCTTCCTTAAAAAGGTTGTACACTATTTCGGCAGTTGAGGTAGATGTTTCATCAATTATTAGGTGCTTGGTAAATTGGGTTGCAGATATATGGGGTGTGTGATGGTCGATGAGCAGTATTGGTTTTAAAAGGTTTACTACTGAGCGGTAGCAACCTAGTTGTTCAATATTATTAGTGTCAACGATTATAAAGGCGTCAAACATATCAACCGTGATATCTTTAGCTAAAGGTACCTGTAGATCCTCTAATACCCCATTTGAGACTTTACTTATATCATCGGCGGCTATTAAGGATTCAATTTCTGGAAAAAGGTGTGCGACTAGCTTTTTTATGGCATAAGCACTACACAATGCGTCTGGGTCTGCGTTTTGGTGACAAATAATTAAAATCTTTTGAATATGATTAATGAAGAAGTTTTTAAACGTATTTAGGATCAAAGTTATAACCCTAATAGCCTTCCATCTATAGCCTTCATAGCTACTCTCAGTGCCTCTTCTACTAGCATTTTATTTTCTTGTTCAGATAAAGACTTAATTTCAAGATTTATTTCAATAGTTAAATTTGTGGTTTCTTCTGAACCTAACTCAACCATGATTTCCAACTGGTTAACTTCTTTCTTAGGAACTTTTGAGTAAATATATTTCTTTATTTCGTCCTCAGCAAGAATACAAAGTTCTTCGAATTCCTCCAATGTTAAATTTTTCAAATCTCTCTTCTTTTTTTCTATCATTTTAGCCCGCCGGGCTTAAACCTCGTTGCTGAAGCGATTCCTGAACTTTTGCCCGCATCTCCTCTAGCTGCTTCCTTGAACGCTCTTCCTGTCTCTGAAGAGTTTTTACCCTTAATTCAAGTGTTTCCTTTTTATCCCGAAGTTCTTCCTTAACCTTTTCAGGTTGGGTTTTTATCAGTAACGTTCCAACCATTTTGTAAACACTGCTTCCCTGCTCAATTTTTTCGAGTTCACTTAAAGCCTGTTCTGTTTCCCTCAACTGAATTTCAGATTGAGACCTTTGAGTGATAATTATTTCCAACTTTTGTTGCAATTGCTGCAGCATTGATATTTGATGCTGAACCTGTGGGGGAATTTCATTTCCTGACAACTACACGCCTCCTAAACAAGTTCGTTAATGTCATAAATTATTTTTAACCATCTGAGATACGAGTTTAAAGCCGCTCTGAGCGCAACCGTATCCTCAGCCTTAATTTCTATGCTTATAATGTCACCATCTCTTTTTAATTTACCTATACAACGCTCGCTAGCACCGGAAATAACTTCAAGAAAAAGAGCTCTAAAAACAACTTCCAATAAATTCCTAGGCAAAGTAATTTGTATAACTCCTTTTGCATTGTATTTCATTAAATTTACTCCAAATACTTTTTGTGCCTTACCCTAAAATATTGGTAATCTTAAAATGTTACAATTTTAATCAATATCCTATTTGCGATAGAAAATGTTCTTTTAGGTCTCCTTTTTATGCAGACTGAAGCTAGAAGAAGCATCAAATATTTATGAAGGTAGCAAAAATTTATTGTGGTGGCTTATTTTTCTCCGAGCTTAACGCAACTGTGTCTATGATATGTCTTTTTTCCTTGCCTAAAGGAGTTTCTGGAAGATAAGCCCCACCCGTAAAGGTATGTCCACATTTTCTGCAGGTCCATACTCCAGTAGACACTCGTCTAACCGCTTTAGTTGCACACCGGGGACATTTATGAAAGGTACTCAGTCCTTCCAAGATAGTTTTTACACGCTTTCTCACCTTTGTACCATATCTTGCTCCAAACCTACCAGTAATACCTACTTTCTTAGTTCTCGGCATTATGAGACCTCCTGCCTCTTTAAGATTGGTAGAATATATTTTTCTCTAAGTTCTTTTGTAATATCTCTAGCTATATCTATGGCCCTGTAAATATCTTGTTGGGTTAGGGCTCCACGCTCTCCTTTTTGGACGGCTACTAGATTACCGTTCGCATCATAAACAATGGTAATTCTACAATCCATAACGTTTTCTTCCTCTTCTATGGGATCCACACAGAGTTGGTCGCCTATTTTTGCGAGGGTCAATGAAACCGGTATGTTGGTTACAGGTAATGGCATTTTTTCACTTAGCAATTTTACCTTTCCATTCTCAACTTCGGTTTTTGGAAGCATAGTGGTAAGTAAAGCACAAACACCAGCTAGAGAAGAAGCGTCAAATAGATTCCCACCGTGATCAATTATATATATGTCCACGAAAAGAATCCAAACCTTTTCATTGGGAATTATGCAGAGTTTGTCCACATCTACCATTTTGGATTCACGGATACCCCTGTCAACAACTCTTGCGAGTTCGACTGCCTCTTCGCTGGGTGGTCCTGATTCAAAATAGGGAGAAGCCATTGGTATAAACTCTGCAGCAACAGTTACGACACCCGAGTTAGGAGTATCGGGGTAGGGGGTTCCAATTTCTGCACTTACCCCCACGATAACCTTTGTGTTACCAATAGTTACCCTAGCAGAGCCACTGGCTTTCTCCACCACTCCGGTTTCAATAGTTATCGGACGTACCTCTCTTAATCCACGGCCGTCCACTCTCTTTTCTCTAGCTACAATTGATCTAATGTACTTTGATTCAATTTCAGAGATAAGACTATGAGGCATTTTTTCATCCCCCATTTTCCTGTTCATCTGCTTCTTCTGAAGCCTCACCTTGGATATCAATATATTTTTGGATTAAGATTTCCCTTTGCATTTCGTAAATCTTTCGACAACCCTTTACTGCCAGTTCGTAGGCTTCGATGAATTCCTCTCTGGTCATTATACCATCCATCTGTAATAGTGTAGTTAGTCCTTTGCGAGGCATTATGGCAACAGGTAAGTCCGCCTGGCCATTTTTATCTTCCAAATCACTTAGATCCAAAGCGATTTTACCATCTATCTTTCCAGCGGCAACAGCAGATACCAAATCCCGCAAGGGAATTCCAGCGTCCGCTAAGGCTAGGGAAGCAGCGGTTATACTTGAACATCTGGTACCTCCATCCGCTTGGATTACCTGTATATAAACATCTATGGAAGCCCTGGGATAGTATTTTAGAAAAACTGCGGGAGCAAGAGCCTCCGTTATAACTTTTGAAAGTTCTGTTTCTCTGCGGGATGGCGCTGGGCTTTTTCTCTCCTCTACAGAAAAGGTAGCCATCCTATAAATACACTGTAGTAGGGCTTCATCAGGTTGTGCAAGGTGGCGTGGATGTAATTCCCGCGGGCCATAAACTGCTGCGAGAATCTTACTTTTTCCCTGTTCAATGTATGCAGAGCCATCTGCTCTTGCCAGAACTCCGACTTCTAGTTTAATGGGTCGAAGTTCATCCAATCTTCTTCCGTCAAGTCTCAAATTGTCTTCATTTAGTAACTTTATCTGCGAAGGAAAATGAAAATCTTCCATTACGATCACCAACAAGATTTACTTATGAATTAACTCCCTTACTCTATCAGTTAAACCAGAGGTGTGGGCCTCCCGTTCAATCTGTCTTATAGCTTTAATAACCCTCTCCTCGTCTTCGAAACTCTTTCCAGAAACCCAAACAACACCATTCTGACCAATAACAATCTGACATCCTGTTTCCTTTTTAATCATATTTATCATTGAACCCTTCCGCCCGATTAAACGCGGAATCTTCGTGGGTAAAATATTTACTAGGTATCCGCCTTGAAGTTTGCCAAGTCCCCGTTCTTTTGTGGTAAGCAGAGGCGCCCGCGTTCGATCAAATGCCATTATCTTCGCAACTAGCGTATCTCCTACATCAAAATACCTGCGAAGGTCTTCTTTTAATGGATCCATATGCCTTTCAAAAATGTTTACCGGATGCATTGTAGCTTGGTATGGTGAATTTATGTCAATTCTCCATGAAGTCATCTTTACATCTATTACCTTTCCAATAACCACATCACCAACTTTTGGAATGTACGCTCCTTCGAAAGCAACAACTTGCACAACTTTGCCCTTCGCCTCTACCAAGCCTACTACAGAAGAGTAGATACAATTTCCTTCCCTAAACGTACCTTCGCCAGGCTTATAACCTCCCTCTGCGAGTAACTCGCCAGGTACCACAATCTGTCTATTTTTAAAATATAATGTCAAAAAGAAACCCCCTTTATTCTTTGATAAATGTCACTTGTGCTTTACCCTTAGTTTGATTATTTATTGTTTCTACAAATTTACCTCTAAGCCCTGCAGGAATCTCCAATTGGGCAATCCATGAGCCGTCACTTTGCCATTCTTGTTTGGTAACTGTTCCGAAACGTTCCACTATGCTATATCCCTTACCTGAAAAATCAGGTGGAAACTTGACAGCCAGTTTTAAGAGTTCCATTCTTATAGGTATTATTGGCTGAAGCATTTTTAATATGTCTTTTGCTTGCTCTTCGGGGCTTCTCCACAAGTCGATTTGAACTTTTGCTTCCTCCATAGCACGTTCTATTCTTGCTGGAGGATGGGGGAGGCCAGTCTGGGGGTTAATACAGTTACGGGCAAGAATATTAATTATCTGCAATTTTTTGTTGTTTATCATCTCTCTGCGTTGCTCAGTAGTGAGTTGTATAAACCCTTTCTTCAGTATGATAGGCGCGATTTTATTTATATCTAATGTTTCAAACACTTTAAGCAGTTTATCTTCGGATGCTTTAAGACCTTTATGAGCGTCTTCAAATATGTCAAAGCTTTTCAATATCTCTGATAAGTCAATATTCTTACCGCGACGAAAGTCCCAAGCCTTGTTAGGGTCAACAAGAATCTCAAACCTTTCTCCATGGGATTCATAGCGAGCTATTACTGTATCACCTAAATCGACCCATTTCGCACCCCGAATGTCAGACATAACTATCAGTCCTAACTTCCACCAGACTTTCTAACCTCATTGATATAACTTTGAACTTCGCTAGAGGATAGTCTCCTGAAAATTCTCGATTTAACATCCACCACCGCAACCTCAACTTTTGAGGGATCAAGTTCAGACTCTAACACCTGATTTAAAGCCTTGAGAGAAAGTTTAATAGAATCCTCAAGCCCCATATCCTTTTTATACTCTTTTTCCAGAACTTCTTTAGCGGCCTGAGAACCACTACCTATTGCAGCTGCCCAATAAGACCAGTAAGTCCCAGAAGGGTCGGTCATAAATAATTTGGGGCCCAGTTCATCTACACCTGCTATCAGAAAGGAAACTCCAAACGGTCTAACGCCAGCGTGCTGAGTATACATTTGTTTAGTGTCACCAATGTATCTGGTTAAACTTTCAACAGTAATAGGCTCATCATATGTTAGACGATTAACTTGGGCCTGAATCCTAGCTTGATTTACAAGAACTCGTGCATCAGCTGTTAATCCCGCGATGGCAGTTCCAATATGTTCGTCAATAACAAAAATTTTTTCTACACTCTCGGGGTCTTGAAGGGCTAAAACCCGCTTCTCTACTGCAAGCACCACGCCCTCTTTACATCTTACACCAATAGCGGTGGTGCCTCGACGTACGGCCTCAATTGCGTATTCCACCTGAAAAAGCCTCCCATCTGGGGAGAAAATGGTTATAGCGCGGTCATAGCCCAATCCAGGAGCGGCAAACATTACACTTCTACCTCCTTATTTTATAACACCTACGAATTAAACTGAATACTAGAAATGCCAATCTCACACATAGCAATAATAATGTATTTACTACGCAGTTTATATCTTTTATTAAGCATAACTTATATGTATATTCACGATATTCTAACATTTTTTTAAATATATCCTTAACCAACAGTGCTTCTCACAGTTATTAAAAGAAAATACAAGTCAAAATTCTTTATTTACTTATACAGGGCGCTTCTCTAAAATGTTTCACTCTTAACTGAGTATATCTGAGAACTTTACACTCCTTGAGTCATTTATACAGGGCATAAAGAAGAACGCAGCAGGCTCTATACCGATTTTATTTCCATTCAGTATCTCCTTTTGAATTGCTCTAATTAAACAGATTCCCAATGGGATTTGTTTAATTGAGTAGTTTGCGAAAAGTGCCGATGTGAAAAGCCGGCCCTGCCTTACCAAAAATTGTATAACCAGAGGGTTTAAATCATATTTTTTTTCCCAAGGATTATTAGGAGTAATAACTACTCTCCTACTCAGCTTTGATTCCTCTAATTTTCTTTTAGCCAATTTTATTTGATCAATTGTAACAGATTTCCCTTCATCCGTTTTAGCTTTGTAGAATCTAAGAAATTTTCCCAATTCCCCCTCTCCATGTAAAATTCCTTCCACTTGATGTTCAAGCTCTACTAATTTAACGTCTACTTCCTCTAACTTAAACCCGAAATATAAATAAAATTGTCCTCCCTCTTGAGGCTCCGAATACTTTGCAAACTTGTATTCTAATTCCGATAATACCTCACGCAAATTTTGAGATCTTAAAAGTATGGGTCCAGCCAAGTTCTCATTATTGATTCGTGGATTAGAATTGGAGGTAGGTAGCGAACCGAAAAAGCTTTGTCTTAATTCATTAATTGAAGTTTCGTATATGTGTGCTGACCCCGAAATTGTGGTTATGGTGCCCAAAGCCTTTTTACCACCAAATCTACTTGCAACTTCTGTTAAAAAAACCGTATAAATACCAGCAACATCGTCGGGATATGCTCGGGCCATATCATTACTTCTAATATATATGGTCGAATGAATTTTTGAGCCTACTTTATGAAAAAGAACAATATTAATACAGGGAGGATTAGTGCTTAAAATGTCCGTTGGTGGGTTCCAGAGCTGGGCAAAAGCTACATTTTTCCCACTACTTAACTGATTTTTAATGTAATCCAGCTGGTTAAACGTGAATCTTTTTCTCATAGCCCATCCATAGCTATATACATGTTCCCCCTTCTCAGAACTAATATATTGGGGAATATAACTCTCAAGAAGTGTATCCTTACTCAGCCCAATATAGTTTATTGGAACAAAATTTCCACTTTGCCAATCACTTAGATGAATCGTAGCACAAAAAGTTTCCCTAGTTTCCTGTTTTTTGTCCTCAGTTATCTCCTTTATTCCTTTTTCGAGGATTGTGTTAATGCAACTTCTCCAAGCAACATCTATATTTCTGGCTCGAATCAAATAAGGGCCGTAGAAGCTCATTTTTACTCACAACCAAGCTTTAAAGCATAATAGGGATGGGGAGGCTTTGGGTAAATCCCAACCGTATTTATGTTCTCGTCCGCAATTGCAGCTTCAACAGCCGCTACCTTCCTGAATATAGCCTCAGCATTTTTTATTGGACCATAAAGATTAATGTCTATTCCATAAAGGGAAGGAAGAGCATAGTCAAAAGAAAAATCCAGATTTTTTAATTCACTGTTACTCTTAGATAGCCTTGATTGCAGATTGTGGATGCCAATACATACAGGATAACCATAGCAATTCTTAAATAACCAAGCTGCATGCAAAGCACTTATTGAACCTGCCCCCAGAATAGAAACACCAGGATCAATAATTGGCTTCGTGATTAACCCCTCCATAAATTCAATTATTTCTCTGAACCGATTGATCCTTGAAGGTAGTTTTACATCAAAGGGCAAAACTATAGAATATTCTATCCGTCCCATTTCGCCAATCATAGCCTTTTCTCTTTTATCCACGCCGCTAACCGAATTGTATATAACTCTACCATCTAAACCCAGATCTTTAGCTACACCCATCGCTTCTATTCTTGCTTCCAAAACTGGCGAATCAAGAATTATTGGTGAGTCTGTGATATCTGCAACAAATAAAAGGTATCTTGTTAAAGCCTCAGAAGTTTCTCCAACTATGTGTACCATTGAGGGAATTTCGTATTTTAAAGAATTCTCCTCCTGTTTCCGAATTTGCTCCTCAGCCTTAATCTTATCAAAGACGCCTTCACTATGATTAACTACCAATTTATCCCCTCTATAAAACATGGTTCCTGCTAAAACTACGGGATATTCCCCTCTCTGCCCGCCTATCTTAATCCCACATATATCATAAACTCTTAGTTCCCCAGTAAATATCAAGGGATTTAATAGAGATATACCCTTATCAAGAAAGCTTTTATTTTCCTCTTGAAACCGCCTTATTCCTTCACCCCAATCATATTCCACTTTGGGTGTTAATGGAAGAATAGGCTCCTCAGGAAATGGAGATATGTTTTGCGCATTAAGTTCATTGATTATAGACATCAATTTTTGAACGTTTGTTTCTCCTCGTGCATCCACCACCCTAACGATTTGACTTTGAAACCTTTTAACAAATTTATTCGGGTCGTCTCCCCTGAAATAATTTGGATGCAAAACAGGTATAGTACCCTCACTTCCGATAATTCTATAATTTTCATCAATCCCATTGTTATAGAGCGAAATGATAGTTTGCCCCGGTTCATGGCCAACTACACGCTCACCGCAGACTATGAGAAACCTAATATTTGGGTTTGAAGCCAAATTTTGTAAAATCTTAGCTATTCCACTATTCTCCGTCTCACAAAAACCAACAATTGCAATTTTGTCACTCAATTTGGCTAACTCTTTTGGCAAATCGTAAGACCCACACGTAACTATGGCGATGGCCGCCTTTTCGTTTATAACAACATAATCACCAGCAACGAATGGCCACTTTGACATAAACAACATCTCTTCATAGATTGACAGCTACAATACTTATTTAATACGAGGCAAGCCTCAACCACATAGAAATTATAAAACGTTTATTATAAATCAAGTACATTTGAAATTAACTATTTGCATGTAAAAAGTTTTTCATGTAAACTTTTTTGGAAGAAACAATTTCAGTAGGGTAATTTTGTTTTCGCAACTTTAGTCAACATCTTCACCCTTGTTTTAAGAGGCCCCTTTTCACGTTTCCTTTTGGAAGGAGACTCGAACCTCCAAAAACCAGCCACCCACCATCAGCTGCACCGCAATCCACAAAAAAAGTACCAAAGATCTTTTTGTGCCCAAATTTTTAGAAACCAGCCCCCTGCATTCATTATTTTCCCTGCACCTGTAAACTACAAAGCCAGCAAGAAGAAGGCTAACAATCTTAATGAGCTTTTCCTTTAACCCCTCTGTTATGGATTTTTATCAAGCTCTGCCAGTAAAAAATAGTTCCCGCTCCTCCAAAATAAGTTTTGGTAAATCTTTTAATCGTGCGGGAGTAGCAATGTAGTAATTTAAGAAATTAAAAGTAACAAAAATATCATAAAAGGATGCAGAACGGTTTAGCGTCTACACGTTTTTACTCGTCCTTACGATTTTTATTGGAGGCCAGCATACGATTAACTGCATTGATAAGAGCCTGAACACTTGCACTTACTATATCCTCATTTGCCGCTCTAGCAGTATATAACCTATCTTTTTTGTCTTTAACTTTGACTGTAACAAAACCCAACGCGTCCGTGCCACCAGTTATTGCTTCCAGATTATATTCAACTAGCGACATCTCCCCAAATGCCTTTACAGCCTTCTGTAAAGCGTTACAAGCTGCGTCAATTGGGCCGACTCCCAAATCCGAAACAAGTTTTTCTTCTCCACCCACATTTATTCGAACCGTAGCTGTGGGAGTAATATTCAATCCAGTGATAACTACAAGCTCTTTTAATTTCAGAAACTGTTCCTCTTCCGATACTCTGCCAATTATGTCATCTGCAATGGCCTGCAACTCTATGTCAGTAATGCCTTTTCCTTTATCACCTAACTTTTTGATACGCTTCAGTATCTCTTCCAACTGTTCATTAGAATATATGTAGCCGTAACTATCCAGCTTAGCTTTTAGAGAGTGTTTCCCAGTATGTTTTCCAATTGCTATAGATGAAAGCGAAATTTCTTCCTTACTTCTCTTTCTTCCTATTAGTTCTGGAGAGAACGGTTCATAGGTTCTGGGGTCTTGCAAAACAGCATGAGCATGTATTCCACTTTCATGACGAAAGGCATTTTCTCCAATAATCGCCCTGTTGGGTGGAATTTTTATACCGCTTAAATTCTCAATGAGCTTTGATGTCTCGAAAATATACTCCGTTTTTATGTTTGTTTTAATCCCATAAAGAACAGCTAATGCCATAGCAACTTCTTCTAAAGAAGCGTTCCCCGCCCTTTCTCCTATACCGTTGACTGTGACATGAACCTGCTTGGCTCCCATCTCTATAGCGGCTAAAGAATTAGCCACTGATAAACCAAAATCGTCATGTGTGTGCGCCGATATTACTGTATCACTATCCGCAACGCCACCCAATTCTTTTACTAGATACGCGTAAGCTCGGGGGGTTGCGCATCCCACCGTGTCTGGTATATTAATTACATCAGCACCCGCCTTAACGACCTCTCGATAAACCTCTTTTAGGAAGTCCAAGTCACTTCTAGTAGCGTCCTCGGCGGAGAATTCAACTTTTAACCAGTGCTCTTTAGCGTGCTCAACCGTTTCAACTGCACTGTTCAGGACTTGTTCCCGCGTCATTCTAAGTTTTTCCTTCATATGCAAATCTGAAGTGGCTATAAAGATATGTATCCGATCAACACCACAATCAAGAGCCAAATCTACTTCTTTTAGATTGGTTCTAGCTAGTGAACAAATCTCGGGATCTAAATCTAATTTAGCTATTTCACGTATAGCCTCTTCTTCACCCCTTGAAACTATAGCCATTCCTGCTTCAATAACATCTACACCCAATTTTGCGAGCTGCTCCGCAATAGTTTTTTTCTCATTAATAGTGAAGGAAACACCAGGTGTCTGTTCGCCATCACGCATTGTTGTATCAAAAAACAATACCTCATCAGGTAGGGTTAATTCTTTAGACACGTTTCTTATAAATTGGCTGACAAAGGAAGTCAGACCTCCTCATGGATTCAACCTCCAATAGAACATAAAGTACGCACCACAGTAACCCTAACCAAATTTAACTATTTCGCGCAATAATTTTTGACTATAAATAAGACACAATCGCCTCTGTTACCTATCGTTTGTAGATTAGACATGTATTAAAAATGGCTAAATACAATTCTAAAAACGAAGCTTAATAGGGAATGTTGCTCACTCTTGGAAAAAAGTTGAATAAGTTAAGAAAATATATGCCTTAGTAAGCTAGGAGGGTAATCTTTTCTGAGAAGGAACATGTTATTCTTTTTTGGGTAGGCTCAGCTAAAGTCAGTGGGGGTATGCCCCCACATCTACCTTGTATAAGTATGCTTTCCTCCGTCAAAGCATTTTTAGTTGAAGTTCTTCCTCGATTGCCTCCTTTTGCATGTTTTTGAATTCGAGGGTGTCTACAAATTGTGTAACATTGGCAGATACGAACTTATTTTCTCTTATATTATCGATGTACACTTTGCGCGCTACTATTTTACCGATATATGTGAGAGATACTGGAATGCCTTTGTTTTCTTTGTTTCCTGCAATTATAAGCCCTGCTTTTTTAAGTCTGTTAAGATTCCACCTAGCCGTTGATTTAGGCATCTCAAATTTTTCCGAAATTTCTTCGGCAAGCCTTGTGAAAACGGTGGCGACTTCTAGATTTGATATGTACATCAGAATTTCTCTTTGCTTTTTCGTCAATGCTATGGAGGCTAATTTTTCGATTCCTTCTCTTAGTAAAGAGAATTCTTTAAGAAAATTCTTTTTTAAAGAACTCAACAAAAAATTCTTGTTTTCCTCTTTTTCGTCTTTCAAAAATAGATTTATGCCCTCTATGAGAGAGTCCATTCTATTTAATAGTTCAAAGATATCTGCTTCAGCGAATTTCTTCAACCCTCCAACTGTGGAGGAAAGAACACCTCTGCAACCTTATTTCACCTCACGAAGCAATTTTCGGAACGGTGCTATAATTGTGTTGAGTAATATTCAAAGAAGATATATATCTTTTATGCTATTTGTTGCCCTAACCACTTACCTTTTAACATAAACATTGCAACTAAAGGGCTGAGATAGTGCACCTCCTTTTAATTTACTCATGTATTACTCGTTTTTTTAAACGGAAAAATTGTACTAAACTTAGCCGAAATCTAAATTATTCCACGCTTCTCTATACTGAATGAATTGTGGCGCTATTTCTTCACTAAGCGCACTGCACGGAGTCTACTTAAAATGGAAAACATTGCGGCCACGCGAAAATTTTAAATAGCTCAAAAAAAATGGAGTAAATTATCTAAAAAATTTTAGTAATTATAAATGCAAACAATACAACACTACCCTTAATTAAACTTCCCCACTTCAAAAGTTTGGACTTTAAATCATCAAAAATAATATTATTGGGAGACCAAATTAATTAGACTCTAAAAATTCAATTAATTGCGAGTTTCAACGGTCAAATGAGCACGTTGGCAACAGCTTCGATGGATTCTTATAAAAATCTGAGGCTACCCGTATTAAATGTTCAAAATTAGATATAGAGGGCGTAAACAAAATGTGTGTAAAGAAGCTATTAGTATTTACACAAGTGAATTGCCCTAACTGTCCAACAATGAAAAAGATTACCTTAGAAGTGGGCAAAAAGCTAAACATACCCGTAGAATTGGTAGATATCACAAATGGTGTACCAGAGTCTTTAGAATTCGATTTACTACAAAATCAAATTTACATTTCATCAACTCCTTCCGTAGTATTGGTAAACGAAGATGGGTCAATTAGGGAATTAGTGTTGGGAGAAATTATCTATCATGAAGAATTAGAGAGGCGAATATTTAACCAAGAGTGATTGCTATGTCTAACTCCAGTCATTCATCAAAAAAGAGGGAAGAGCTCCCTTTGGAACCCGAAAGCAATGGAGACTTTATCCACTCCTTACTACCCCCCGTGAGGACTTCGAGGGGTACAATCGAGAACTTTGATGTTTCTAAAATAATTAAAAGTCTTGTTAAAGAAACAGGAATCGAAAAAGAGAAGGCTGCTGAGGTAGCAAAAAGAATTGTACAACGAATCATATCCTCTAATATCCAATGGCTTTCAAGTCCCATGATACGGGAAATGGCCTGCTCAGTACTAGCCGAAATGGGTATGGTTGAGGAAAGAAAGCGGTATACCAGAATTGGTGTGCCGATTTATGACCTAAACGAGATGATTGTTAATCCACTCAAGCATACTTGGAATGCAAACTTACAGATAAATCCCGAAACTATTGCTAAAATAGTTTATGACAAAGTTATGTCCGAACACACTTACCTAACATTACCCGGATATTTAGAAGTTGAGGTTCCCTCTGGGAAAACTTTAAGATTCACAACCAACATAGCCGACGCTCACTTAATGGGTGACAACTATCACAAAGATAGGGAATACACCAGCATAAGAGATTACTGCGCATCATGGGATCCCAGACTATTTATGGTTTTAGGATTAGAGCCAGATGGGCTGCAGGGCGCTCACTCTTCAAGCGCTGGGCCTGCCAAACACCTAATAGTTTTTACAAACCATGCTGCAATATGGCTTGCCTCGTGGCAAAGTAATATGTCTGGAGGCCAAGGATTTCACAATTGGATGGAGTCAATTGCCTGGTACCTAAAAGAATTAAAACAAGAAGAACTCACAAGGGCGGCACAAAACTTAGTATCCAGTATGAACCCTGCTACCTTAAACCTTAATGAAGCTTTATACGCAAAATTCAGCCAGATCCCCAAGGAGATAATAGATTCCATAGTGGCTTACACTATGAGAGTTTTTTATGAGCGTGAAGTGGAACAAGCTTGCCAACACACACCTTTTATCGCTACTCAACAGTATGTTGCCCGTGGTGGCCAAGTGCCCTTCACTTCCATTGATATTGGCCCTGGTATAAAAAAGGAATTTATGGATGAGCCAGTAATCATGCCCGGCGGCAAAGTTAGTGAACGCTATGTTTATGGAGATTTTGTTGAAGAAGTTAAAAAATACTTTATAACTCTGATGAAAACAATGTATAACGGCGATAGGCACGGTAAACTTTTCAATTATCCAAAGATTAACATAGAACTTCGCGAAGAATGGATGAAGCCTGAGTTTGAGGAGGCCTATATCTGGGCTGCAAAGTTAACCGCTAAGTACGGTCTTCCCTATTTTGTAAACTACCTCAATTGGAGAAGAAAAATCGTTGGCGGGTGCGTATCCTGCTGTTCCCATACTTGGGCAGCAGACACTCCAGAACAAAAGGAGGAATACCTCACAGGAAATGCAGTGTTCGGCGCGATTCAAATGGATACTCCCAACCCTGTTGCTAGTGCTGCCAGAACTTTTAAACAGGACGAGAGTAAGTTTTTCGAAGACTTTACACAAATAATAAATAATGTGACTATACCAAGCCTTCTAAACCGATATAACATAATTAAAAGAATTAAAAAACTTGGGCTAGCTCCACTATACAATGTTAAACGTCCAAATGGAAAAGATATGATTATTCCTGAAGAGCGGAAGCTTCTTATAGGAACCATCGGTTTCGCTGAAATGACCGAAATAGTGGTCGGTTACCCACTTTGGCATGAAGAGGGATTGAAATTTGCATTAAAGGTTATAAAAACAATGCAGGCACTGGCTGATGAGTGGTCAGAGGAAACTGGGCTCTCCATACAGATAACTAGGACACCTGCTGAGTCGGCTGCTGGTAGACTTGCTAAAATAATGTATGAACGGTATCCTGAAATTCGACCGTTTCTTAGAGGTAGTTATCCAAATGTTTATCTGACGAACTCGGTTCACCAGCCGGTAGACGCAGATATACCGTTATCTGAAAGAATAAAGAAGGAAGCAATGTTTGCTCCGCTCCTTGGAGGAGGCTTCCTTCAGCACATTTTCTTGGACGATGCTTATCCGGATCCTGAAGCCCTATGGAAATTCATTCAAAAAATAGCCAGAAACACTCTTACTGCTTATTTTGATTTCACAGTGGATATGTGGACTTGTAGCAGTTGCCACAGTCAGGGGCGAATGGATTGGAAACAGAACCAGTTCAATTCCGTAGAGGAACTCTTAGACTTTAAATGCCCGAAGTGTGGGAGCCCAAATGCCGAAATTCTTTCAAGAATAACGGGATACCTGCAAGGGCTGAAAGGAACTTGGAATGATCCCAAAAAGCAAGAATTTCTAGAACGCAGAAGGTATAACCTAAATATTTAGATTCCTTCTCTTATTTCAACTTTAAAAATCTTTCATAAAATTTGGTAAACCCAAATTTCTCTTTTTTCGTCTTCAAAAGGCTTATTTTTTGGTGTTATTGCTGAACGGTTCAGGTTTCGCTTCTATTCCCAACCTCGCCTTAATTTCTTCCGCCAGTCTGGATGCTTCACCCGGACGAGCGTTATCAGTTATTACTAATTTCGGTTTACACTCTTCCACATACTTAATTAGTTGGTTAAAATCTGCATGTCCACTAAATGAAAAAATATACTCTCTTGATGAAACTTTTTTGTATGCTGTTCCGAATTGCCACCCTGTTAGATGTATGAAAACGGAATCCTCAGATATTTTAGGTCTGGATGATGGATGGTAAAACTCGATGTGCTGTTGCGATTTAGTTATCCTCCTCCCTAATTCACTATTTGAGGAGTAGAACTCACCTAGATTAATACCGTATTTTTCATAAATCTTTGAAATCGAGTAAACCTTCGGTGGATTAATGAAGGGTACTTCAATTTTCTCCTTGCGAAGTAAACTCATTACTTCTTGGAGCTTTCCATAGAATCCCAAGATGATGATTGAGTTATTATTCTCTAACTCTTCACGAACAAAATTAATTAATTCACGTCTAATAGTGCTGAGGGAAGGCCGAATACAAGTGGGGTGACCGTATGTAGCATCTAAAACTAGAACGTCACACTCTATTGCCTGTATTTTCTCATAAACAAAATCGCTACTATAAAGGTACCTTTCCCCATTCTCTGTTTCTACTAAGACTTGTGCTGCCCCAAGAATATGTCCAGAAGGATACAGGGTAATAGTGTTCTTCTCGTAATTGAAGGGAGTTCCGTAGAGGGGGGTAATCATTTGTAATGGATACAGTCCCTCCATAACTTCAAGTAAATCCTTAGTGGCAGGAGTTGAGCAGATTAAATCACATTCTCTAATACTCCTTTCTAATCCCTGAAGGTGATCTGAATGTACATGAGTTATAACTCTTATCTTACTGCCGGGAACATACCCATCGCAAATAACTTTATCCAGAATAATGGCGCCTGAATTTGTAATACTCACTCCCATAAAATCAACCTACTGTTTAGAGCTATACCGGCTCTGTCTCCGGATGCGATTGGAATTTAAAAGTTGTTAATTCCTATAACTATACTATGAAATCAAGATTTTAGTGTTTATTGTTAAGTATACTGGTATAATATTTATGGAAGTTTTTGGAAATAGTTTCTGGTGTTCGAAGTGCAAAAAAGGCTGTTCGATGAGGCAATTTCCAGAAAAGATTTTATTGAAGCATATAGGATAGCAAAATACGTTTTACGCGATGAGAAAAAAGCTTGTGATCTTTACGTAGCTGCTTTGAGTTCTATTGGAAACTTGATACAAACTGGTGTGAACTTAAAAGAGAGGGGTGATTATGAGGAGGCGGCTAAACTTTTTTTGCGCTGTGCTGAATTTTTTGAAGGGGAGAGAGATTACGGTAGAGCAAGCGGGTTTTTTATAGAAGTTGGTGATTGCTTCTCAGCGACAAATAATGCGAACAAGGCGCGAGACAGTTTTGTACGCGGATACGAACTTGCCATCCTGGACTGGAAAAATTTTAATCTTGCCAAAAAAGTCGCTTCTATGAGTGTGTTGCTCTTTGTCCTAACTTCTCTAATTAATGAAGATAGGATAGGAGCAAAAAAGATATTTAACCTAGTAAGATCCTCCTTAGAAGAGAAAGAGCGTCGAAAGTTGCGTAGGCAGGACTATTATTGGTTAGCCAAAGAGATTTACACCTCTCTTCTCAAAGAAAGTACAATAGACTGGGTGAATCTTAAAAATATGCAAGCAAGATACGAGAAAACCGATTTTTTAACTTTGATGCAGGATCTATCCAAATCATATTATACAGTAAATAAGTTTCTAAAGAAATTTCAAAAATGAACATGGTAAATAGTCTTACGAATAAAAAATATTAATCAATATTGATTGGTAACCCCACTGGATTTAAAAATTTTACAAGACTAACTATCGAGGCGTGGCTAAATTTGGAAGAAGATAAAAAGCCCATTTTTGAAGTCGCCAAACATGATGGCCCGGGTAGAATTGGAAGGATAGAGTTAACAGATAAAAAAATTCTGACCCCCTCAATTATTCACGCTAAATATCCTCATATAAATTATGTTTCTGAAGAAATGTTAATTTTTAATATTCTCCCTGACTCTTTAAAAGAAAACAGTTATGTAAATGTTTTTATGACAAACACGGCTAATCCTCTCATTTATGACAACTTAGATCAATGTTTGGAAGACCAATTAAAATTACAGCCAAAGATTTTAACAGTTCCCTGCGGCCTTTTTTTAGAACTGGAACGGGAAAACACTAGAAAGTTTTTCGATAATCTACTTAAGAATTCTGTCTATTTCAAAGAAAGAGCTGAAAAAAGGTATCTCGCGGTTCCAATATTCTATTCAAGGTATTTCGATCTGTGTGAAAAGCACATATTTGATCTCTCTCAACTAGGTTTTGACGTTTATATTTTGAAGAATATAGGGAACGTTATAGGGAATCCCCGTGAGTTGGTAGAATTTATTATAAAGGTCAGGGGAAAAATTCCGCCTAACTCTTTAGTTTATGTTCCGGGTCCAATTCATCCCGCATACTATTCTCATCTAGTCTATTTCGGAGTTGATATTTTCGATACAACACTTATGATACAGGAGGCAAGAAGAAATAATTTATTACAAGAATTTGGGTCAAAAAAGATTTGGGATTTAGTTGAACTTCCTTGCAACTGTGAGATATGTTCAACATACACTATTTCTGAATTAAGAGAGATGCATTCAAATGAGCGCTTTTATAAATTATTGCAACACAACATTCTTTTTTCAACCTCTGTATTAAAAAAGATTAGGTTAGATATAAGAGAGGGGTTCCTGCGGGAGAGAGTGGAGCTATCATCACATTACTCACCGGCAATGGCGGCCTCCCTTCGAATTATGGATAACACTCACTATAATTTTCTTGAGGAGTACACTCCAATTGCTAAAAAGGGAATGGTATATTGTATAGGGTCGGAGTCCTATAATAGGCCGGAAATTAAACGATTTAGAATAAGGGTTTCAGAACGATATACCCCCATCATAGGTATCAAAACGGTAGTCATTTTACCCTGCTCCGCAAAAAAGCCCTACTCACTTTCACAATCACATAAAAGGTTTAGGAAAGTTATAAGAAGTGTTGGTAAGGGAATGATACAAGAGGTTATACTTTCGTCCCCCCTTGGACTTGTTCCAAGAGAGCTAGAACAAGTTTATCCCGCGGCGCATTATGATATTCCCGTGACAGGCGATTGGGATTACGAAGAAATAGAAATCGCTTCAAGTTCTCTCTCAAAATATTTGGAAAAGTTAGATAAAGAAACGGTAGTAATAGCACATTTAGATGGAGGATACCGCAAAGCCTGTTTAAAGGCTTCCGAGATTTCTGGAAAAGATATTATATTCACCGAGGTGAGCGGCAACATAACTGGAGAAAAAAGCTTGTCTAGTTTAAAAAGAAATCTAGAAGAGTATGCTGACTTGTCAGGCTCTAAAAAGATTGGGGCAATAGACTGTTTGAGAAAAATCGCTGACTACCAATTCGGGATAGGCGCCGCAGAAAAGCTAATACCTAACGATGCAGATTTTAGGAGAGATAGGATGGGGAATGTGAAAATTTTAGTAGACCAAAAATTAATTGCTGTATTTACCCCAATATTTGGTTTACTTAGAATGACCCTAAAAGGCGCCGAAAGGTTAGTTGGTCACGGCTATTGGATAGAATTTGATGGAGATATTCTAGATGGAAAAAACCTTTTCGCTCCAGGCGTTAAAGATGCAGACCCACAGATTAGACCGGGAGACTCTGTAATGATTTATAATGTGGAAAAAGAACTAATTGCTGTGGGGATATCTAATATGAGTGGATTAGAGATGAAACAATGTAAAAAAGGTGTTGCCGTTGAGCTCACCGAGAAAAAGAAGGATTAAAAAATGCTAGGATGCAATGATTCTGAATTATCCAGTAAGATATTTGAAATCCGTCAAAAAGGTCTAAACAGATACAGAGAGGACTTTACCAGAAGGCCTGTAAAATTCTGGTTGGAAAAGGACAGGTTGTTAAATAAGGTTGGAACATCTCTAGTGGTTATTCTTGCTACAAGAGGCTGCAGCTGGGCTTTATCAGATAAGGGAGGCTGCTCCATGTGCGGGTACATATATGACACGCCTATTACTGTCCCTGATTCCGAATCTTTAATTAAACAATTTGATTTGGCTTATGATGCCTGCCGCTCAGTTGAAGGTTCCTTAGCAATCAAAATTTTTACTTCTGGTAGTTTTTTGGACGAGCAGGAGGTTCCTAAAGCTGCAAGGAAAGCTATTTTTAAAAAAATCGCGTCAGATGAACGGGTTGAGGAAGTAATTGTGGAAACAAGACCGCAGTATGTGAATTATGAACTTTTAAGCGAATGCCACGACATACTAAGGGACATCTATTTAGAGATAGGAATTGGCCTTGAAACAAGTAACGATGAAATCAGGAATCATTACATAAACAAAGGTTTCAATCTAAATGAGTTTGAGAGAGCTGTTTCAATAGCTAATAAAAGCGGGGTCGGTGTAAAGTCATACATACTTATTAAACCACCATTTCTAAGGGAAAGAGAAGCCATAATAGATTCTATACAGTCTGCTGAGGACTCTTTTAAAATCGGCGTAAATTCCATATCCTTTAATCCCTGCACAGTTCACAGAGGCACTCTAGTGGAATACCTTTGGAATCAGGGTAAGTATAGGCCTCCATGGCTTTGGAGTGTGATTGAAATCCTGAAAATCATCTCTAAGAATCTAACTAAAAACAAAAGAATTATCTGCAGTTTAGTAGGGATAGGAAGTGAAAAGGGCCCACATAACTGTGGAAAATGTGATAAAAGAATTAAAGACCTTTTGGCTGAATTCACATTAAATCAAAATCCGGAAGTACTGCTAAAGGCTGAGTGTGACTGTAAAAGTGAGTGGCGTGACTACTGTGAAGAGGAATTTATTTGGGACAGGACGCCCGATAAATACAAGTAAATTAAGGAATCTTTTAATTTTCTCAAAGATAAATGGGTAGACTTATTTTCAAAAATGAGTATACTAATAAATAGATTGGACACACAAAAATTTGGAGGATTAAAAGATGAGTCCGATAGTTGTGTTTCAGGAAAAAAAACCAAAGATACATAAAGATGCATATGTGAGCCCACAAGCCACCTTGGTAGGAGATGTTGAAGTAGGAGAATACTCAAACATTTGGCCGGGTAGCGTAATCAGGGGAGACTTTTCAAAAGTACAAATCGGCGCCTACACTAATATTCAAGACGGATGCGTTATTCATGCCCACTCAGAGGACGCCCCAGTTATCTTAGGAAACTTTGTCAGTGTTGGAAGCAATGTGGTGATGCATGGTTGTTACTGTGGAGACGCAGTTACGATAGGTGACGGCGTAATAATATATGAAGGCGTAACCATCGGGGAAGGAGCCTTCGTTGCCCCGGGATCCATTCTGGTACAAAACATGGTCGTACCCCCCCGGTTATCTGTTTCAGGCGCGCCGGCAAAACAAGTTCGAGAATTGTCAAGAGAAGACATAACAAGACAAAAAGAAAGAGCTGAAATCATCGCCAGAGTATTTCACAAACTCCGCAGATGGTTACCTTCAGAATCAACATTCTAAGCTTCACTCCATATTTTCCAATAGTCAGGCAGTTACTCTAAAAGTAATAATTAGACCCTACATAGGTTAAGAAGGAACGCATAAGGCCTAATGGCTACAGAAATATTAAAATTAATCTATAACTCTTTTTTTCAACAATTATCCTCTAACATGATTATTAACTCTAGTAAGTTAAAATTGTCAGTTCCCATATTTGCTTTTGTACGACTATCTTACTAAGACGCTTTTACTACTTGTTTTAACCCTAAAATACCTATTTAATTTAGTCCTTAATTTTCTGGTAAATATTTTTGTTCTGTCCAAGCGAACCCTACACTAGGCGAATTTTCCACAGATGTCTTTTTTCATTTTCCAAACTCTATATGCCCCCTGGTGGTATTATGAAACTCAATTAAAACCTGTTCCAAAAAGACTAGTACTACCTTCCCCGGCTTGCCAAACTTAAAAACAAAAGGTGCAGAAGATAGTTTTATACGTTTTCAGATTATCCCTAACCACCTCGTTCGCTAAATAATGCCCAAATTATAATTGAAGAGGTTCAGGGGGCAACTACAAAAAGAGGGTGAATAGCCGAATAGGACTAATATGTACTTTATGACGAGAAAAGTTTTTCTAGTTGATTAACAGCGGATTCGGTCCATATGGTTAGCCTTCCCGGCGTGGTTCCTGGTGCTAATAGTTCTGCATTTAAGTTTTTTACATTTACTATGTCTAAACCTGGATGATTTCTTGATGCTTTAACTATACCTTGATCTTCATTTATCACTATTAGTACACTTTTGGGCTTCTTGTATTTTCTTCCACGGCTTTTTCCTCTTCCCGATCTGACCTTCTTGCCATTTTTGGCTCTCAATATGTCCGGCCACACTCCCAATTTGATAAACAGGTTTCTTGTTTCGGAGGTGGTGCTAATGTTCTGCACTTCGTCAGACACTATTAGGGGTAACTCTGGCACCTTTTCGATTAAATGTCCTCTCTTTTTAACTATCTCTGGTTTCGCAGTGGCAGCTATAGCTGAGCAGATTGCTAATTTTCTTTCCTTCTTATTGATTTTCTCTAGGTATCTTTTTTCTGGTTTGGGTGGGTGTGCTCTTCTGCCTCCTACCGCCATGGTTACTAGTGCGCCACGCATAGCCGCGGGATACCGTGAACCCTTTACTCTAGGCGTTCTAGAAATACCCAAACCGGGGCCCCGAGATTCAGCAGTTGTTCGTTTACCTGCTTTTTCATTTACTCCGTAGGGTTGAATCCTCGCAGTCATTGAGGACAACACTGCTCTTTTAATGAGATCTGGCCTATATGGTGTGGTGAATACCTCGGGTAGTTTAATGCTGCGTATCGGTTCTCCGTTAAGTCCATAAACGTTAACTTTTTTCGCCATTTGAATCGCTTCCTCTAAACTCCTTGTTTGGATTCAATACTTATATAGGAAATTTGGGGTGTCTTTTCAGGTATGTTGATTGGCGGTCTTATCGGATAGCGAAGGGTTATTAGTCGCTTAGAGGGTCCAGGTACAGTGCCCTGTAGTAGGATATAGTCTCCTCGCACCAGACCATAACGTATGAATCCGCCTTTTGGGGTAACTTCTTCTCCTTTTTCACCGATTTTTAAGATTCTCTTGTTATATTCTGTGCGTTGATGATAGCCCATTTGTCCAGGTCGGGGAACTGTATAAGATACTCTAGCAGGCCGCCATGGACCAATTGCGCCCACTCCTCTTTTTGTTTTTCTGGATTTATGCTGGAGTCTACGAACCCCCCATCTTTTTATTGCTCCTTGAAAACCCTTCCCTTTGGTTATCCCAATAACGTCAACATATTGTCCCTCTTTAAAGATCTCGTTGATTCGAATTTGTTTTCCCAAGATTTGTTTTGCATAATTTATTTGTTCCTCTATTGAGCCGCCTCCTATTTTGATTTCTACTATGTCTGGTTTTTTCTTAGGCACACCGGTCATCCGTGGTTGAGTGTGAACTAAGGCTCGAATCTCCGATATTTTTTCTTTTTGTTCCTCGAGGTAATTTAGATTTTTCTCATAATTATAATCCTGCGGGAGGGTAAAATCTTTCCTCAAGTCATTTGACAGTTCTGGTGCCCAAACTTCTGTAAGTGTTTTTAAACCATAGGGAGTTAAACTGTAGGCTCTTATTCCGAAAACCACGAGAGGAGGAGTCTCGATTACAGTCGCTGCAAACACCCTCTCTTGTCCAAAGTAAGGGCTGTTTGGCTTGTCTTCAACTAGCAAAACATGTGTCATTCCCGCTTTGTATCCTGCAGCGCCAAGCATAGTCGTTGATTCTGCATATTTGGGCCATCTTCTAACGCGTCCTATTGGACTAGAAGCTCTTCCTCTAGGTAGATATGCTAGACTTCCTCTCTTTGGCGCATGTGTCTTACGATGCCCCAACTTGTTAACCTCCTGAATTACAAATTTTAGGTGAATAAAATCCTTGCATTAGCATAATATTTTTTTATGATTACTCCCAAGATTTTTTATACTTCGTCCAACAGTCTACTTCCGTTGTTTTCTTCCAGTCCTGCGTGGAGCTATTAGACCAACTTTTTGGCCTGGAGGCGCGGTTCTGGGAACAGTAGAAGGGCCTCCTACATGTTGGTGACTTCCTCCACCATGTGGATGTGATACCGCATTCATGGCTACGCCGCGTACCTTGGGCCATTTCCAGCTCTTTGCTTTTGAGAGATAATATACGCTACCTGCTTTTATGAAAGGCTTATCAGTGCGTCCTCCGCCGGCAACCACTCCTATAGTGGCGCGGCAATTGGGATTGAATGCCTTTATTTTGTTTGAGGGTAGCCGAACCATTACCTTATCTTCGCTGTGAGTAAGAATCGTAGCGTAAGTTCCCGAAGAGCGAACAAATTTTCCCCCGTCTCCGGGTACTCCCTCTAAATTGAAGATGGGTACTCCTTCAGGGATTTCGCGAAGTGGAAGAGTATTACCCAGTCCTAGGCTAGCTTCCTCTCCGTACTCGATCCTTTGTCCTACGAAGGCGCCTTCAGGTACAAGGATCCATTGCTCCCTGTTGTCTTCAAACCTTACCCTAGCCAGCGGCGCGCCTCTTCCTGATTCATGTGATAATTCCCTGATTATGCCAGACACTATTTTTCTGTCTTTTTCGGTAGGGTGGTGTTTAACTTCGCCTTTCCGTTTATGACTGGGTGCTCGGAAGTTTGAGCCGCCTCTGCCTCGTCTCTGAACAATTAATCGTCTGCCCATAAGTAGAACCTCCATTGGAAAAGTAAATTTAGGAGTTCAAGCTGGATATTGATTCGATATTTAAAAAGTTTTTGAATTAAGTATTATCTATCTTGACATATTTAGTCTTATTTGAGGTTGATTGTATGAATCTTTTTGTGTCTCTCTCCAGAAATCTGTTTTTTCTTTAGATTAATTTTTTATTGGAATTATACAGATACTATAAAGGATACATAAAGCTTTTCATAAATCCAAATCAACCATAGACATAAATGTAAGTTTTAATGTTTTATAATTAAGAGCGACATGTTGGTATTGTAAAAATTGTTTTAATTAAAAATGCATTATTTTTCGAGTGGAGATGCACTAATGACGAACGCCAGTAAAGAGATGCTAGAATATTTTAAGACGATAGAAACTAGTTTTGATAATTTATACAATATTGTAAGGG
>CAZECW010000072.1:0-61165 GCA_964510585.1 uncultured archaeon
TGAAGTTCCTCTTCTACAACTCCATCCTGAAGTTTGATGCTACAGGTGAGCTACCCTGGGCAACCATCAGCCAAAAATAAATATGTGAAACACGGATACCTAGCTTA
Organism: uncultured archaeon; assembly: GCA_964510585.1. Taxonomy (GTDB): domain Archaea; phylum Asgardarchaeota; class Jordiarchaeia; order Jordiarchaeales; family Jordiarchaeaceae; genus Jordiarchaeum. Next base: position 108 of record CAZECW010000072.1, read on the forward strand.
AACTACAAAAATCAAGGAATTATGCAACACAGCATTTTCAATTGCTTAATCTAATTATAAATTAGACCGATTTTCGTTCCCCGCATTACCAGAACAGCTGAAAAAGCTACTAAGTCAAAAAAATAAAAAAATTAGACAAAAACAGCGGAAAATAAAAATTTTCAGGTTGAAATAGTGGATAATCTGTAGTCGGTAATCAAAGTGGCGCAGGAGGCGGGGTTTTCTTGACCAATAAATTTTTTGGATCAATTCGAACCCGCGCTCTCCATCGGAGAACTGGCTTAGCAGGCTTGCGCCCTGAGAATTGTTAATTCTCTGGACAGCGCCTTACCGCTTGGCTACTCCTGCGCTTTTATGGATGTTTCCAATCTTTTTTAGTTAATTACTTGTTTTTAACCTTTTTTCATATCTTAATTTTTGGAGGTTTGAATTCCAATTTATAGAAAGAGTTAAGTGGAGTATTAAATTATCGTATTCTAAATTCTATTAAGAAGACGCGCCAATAAATTGAAAGTTTGGAATTCGTTGGAGGTTAGACCTTGTCTAGTGAAATGATTGCCGGGATACATCCAACGCGAATGGAGCTCCTAATTTTAAAGAGGAGAAGAAGTCTTGCCGAAAAAGGACATGATTTATTAAAAGAAAAAAGAGACGCTCTGATAATGGAATTTTTTGATATTCTAGAAGACACTCGAAAACTAAGAAGCGATGTAAACAACGCTCTTAAAGAAGCTTACGAAGCGTTAGCCATGGCAAAAATGGTTATGGGACCCCTGAAGGTGGAAGAAGTGGCATCAGGCGTGCCTCCTATCCTCGCATTAGATGTAAGTACTAGAAACGTTATGGGTGTTCGCGTTCCCCTCTTACGGGTAGAGGAAAAACCCGAAACTGCTGTGATTTCCTCCTATGGTTTTACAGACACTTCTGCAAAACTAGATGAAGCGGTTGAAAAGTTCCGGAATGCTTTAAAAGCAATAATTAGGTTAGCAGAAACAGAAGCTGCGGTTAAACGGTTAGCGGAAGAGATCGAAAAGACTAAAAGACGGGTTAACGCATTGAAATACATTATCATACCGCGCATCACAAACACCATTAAATTTATTGAGTTACATTTAGAGGAAAGAGAAAGAGAAGATTTATTCAGAATGAAAAGAATAAAATCAATCTTGGCTTCAAAAGCCTCTTAAACTCTTCAATTACCAATAAAAACTAGTTTAAAACAATAAAAAATTAAATTCTGCACAAAATAGCAAGTCTTGAAAAATTTTAGAAAAAACTTATTTTTTAACTAAAAGTATTGCTTTAGCCAAGTTTCCATTTGCCTCAATAAGTGCCCGTTTAGCTTCTTCTTCTGTAACGCCTGCTTGCTGCGCTACTAATTGAATGTCTGCTAGTGGGATTTCCTTCTCTTCTTTCTCTTGTAATTTCCTTTCTTGAATGCTACCTATAACCTGGAAAATAGTTTGCTTCGCTATTTCCAACTGTGTAACTTGGGGGTTACTTATGATTATATCCTTATCAGCACACTTAATTATTACCTCACTAGCATTTATCTCTACAGGTTTAATTCCCATTTGTTGCATTGCTTTCTTCATTTGTCGAGGATTTAGTCGACGCATTTATTGACCTCCTTCTAAATCTAGTTTCCATTCAATTAATATAATATGATCGCGTCCATTAATCCATAATATTTCCCGTTCTCGTTTTTACGGCAACTCCTGATAGGAAGGCTAGCATTTCCTTTGCGCTGAGAACTGCTCTTCCGATTGCTATTAAATTGTCATCAGGATCCACAATTATTACTTCGTCTCCGGGTCTAATATTTGGGTCAACATCCACAACATGTTTCGCGAACACATTACGCCCTCGTTGTATAAAGGGGACGATATCTTTTAGGATTACTACCCTTAATTTCGGTTTTTCGATACTTTTTAGTAATATTTCAGCTCCTTTCATATGCAGCGCGATTTTTCCATCTTTAGGGCGAATGGTTGAGAGTAAATTCCCATTGAGGTATATAAACCTAATTTTTCCAGTTTTCGGTGAACGGGATATAGTGATTTCTCTGGGAAACAATTTATTTCCTATTCCAGGGAAAAATTGATAATCCGCAATACATCTTATTTTTCTAAGCGTCTGATAATCCACCTCAATTTTTTCCATTTAGATTACATCCTTCCCAATTTTACGAGCTGGGAACAACAGTAATATCCATAACTACGTGGTCAATACTTGGAGCATACTTTTTAACTCTTTTAAAATCCAAATGTTCAACTTTAAAAGACTCTTGCTGAATCTTCTCCTCTATTACCTTTATTTTATCTTTCAATAGCCTTTTGGGAATCGCCTCATGATAATGTAAGGTGCCTCCCTCCATTTTAAGGGAATTAAGCGCCGTATCTAAATATTTTTCAGCTCCATTTATTAACCCCATAATCACTCTATCAGCAACCCCTACCGGAGCCACCTCTTTACAATCCCCAAGAATTGGTTCTACTACTTCACTAACTTTGTTCAATAAAATATTTGTAACTAGATAATTGTATGCTACAGGATTTATTTCAATTGCATAAACTTTTAGCGGCTTAGAGTGAACTGCTATTGGAATGGAGAATTGCCCGACGCATGAAAAGAGATCAACCACTATCTCTCCCTCTTTTACTAGTTGACTTAGTCTTAAACGTTCATTACTGTTGCCTGGCGAAAAAAGAACTTTAAATGGGTCAAGTTTAAAAACGCAGTGATTTTCCCTATGAATTGTCTCTGTGCTTCCTCCACCAGCTATTATCTTTAATTGGGGAATCCGCATCTCACCCTGCGGGGGAGTGAGCTTTCTAGCGACAATTCTTGCCCGTTTCTCTATTTTACTAAGCACTGCCCCAATTTCGTACTCATAGGGTAAAAGTTCCTGTTTAATGTTACAAATCAGAATATTTCCTAAAAGTTGCCAGCCACGAGGAGCCAACTCTAGAAGATCCTTGGGGATAACCGCTTCATAGAGTTTCTTCAGCCTTTTCCAAGAGACATCTCCCAAAGTAATCCATCCCGACTGAATTCCAAATTCGGTTGGGGGAGCAGTTTCTACCAGTAACCATAGTTAAAATTAGCGTCTATTAACTGACTGCCCGCAAACCAATTGAAAAATGTGCTTATGCATACATGCCCACAGGGCCCTCTGTACAAGATATGGTCTTGCCTAGAACCTTTTTTATTGCCTCTTCAAACTCTTTTTGACTCACCTTATCTTTGAGCTTTCGAATCGCAAACATACCTGCCTCAGTGCAGATTGCCTTAATGTCCGCCCCAGAACAATTTTCAGTCAATGGAACCAATTTCTTAAAATCAACATCAGTATCAATGTTCATACGGCGTGTATGAATTTTGAAAATATCTAGCCTCGCTGTCTCATTTGGCATTGGAAATTCGATTATCCTGTCAAAACGCCCTGGGCGAAGAAGTGCTGGGTCTAGTATATCTGGTCGGTTTGTAGCTGCAAGTACACGTACATCGCCCCGCACGTCAAAACCATCTAGAACACTTAAAAGCTGCATCAAGGTTCTTTGAACCTCACGATCACCACTGGTGGCAATCTCAAGTCTCTTGCCTCCAATAGCATCGATTTCATCAATAAACACTATACTTGGGGCTTTATTTTTAGCCATCTGGAAGATCTCTCTAACGAGCCTAGCGCCCTCCCCAATAAACTTTTGGACTAATTCTGATCCGATTACTCTTATGAAAGTTGCTTTTGTTTCATGTGCTACCGCTCGCGCAAGGAGTGTTTTCCCTGTGCCTGGAGGACCGCTTAAAAGTACTCCCTTTGGAGGGTCTATACCTACTTTCTCAAATAGCTCTGGGTGACTCAGGGGTAATTCAACAGTTTCTTTTATTTCCCTGATTTGTTCTTCTAAACCTCCAATATCATTGTATGAAACTGGAGGGGCTTCTTCAACTTCCATTCCTCTAACAAAGGGATCTCGTGCTGCTGGTAACACTTCTACTACAGCAAAAGTTCTCTGATTCAGAGCTACTCTGGTCCCCGGTACTAAATCTTTCTGAGGTATGCTTTTTGATACATGAACAACAAAATGTGGCCCAGTTGAGCTTTTTACCACGATACGATTATCACTCAGAACATCTATTATGCTCGCCGCGATTAGAGGGGGTTGCCTTATTTTATCAATCTCAGCTCTAAGAGAGTGAATTTCCCGTTCAAGTCTCATACGCTCTGCATCTAGCCACTGTTTTTCGGTTTCAAGTGCCCTAAGTCTTTTCTCAATATGTCTCGTATAGGAGAGCAAATAGGACGTATCAGAATTGTAAACAGTTTTTCCCGAATCAGCAGAGTCTGGCAATAGACTACCTCCAAACTGACATTATTATTCCAAATATATTAAATATTTTGGTGGTACAATTATGTTTTGCTCCTTCAGAAAGTATGGAGACCTCGTATATAAGATAAATATAGATGACTTTTAGCTTGATTTAATTCTCTAAAACCTACAATAAAGTTTTAACAACAGTATTTAAAAATAAAGTTTTTATTCTGATATTGTATTTTCATACTTTTAATCTCGTTCATATGGCCGTCTTCTAAAATTTAGTGCTTCTAGTTAGGAGTTGCTTCAAGATAAAAAGTAGACAAATTTATCTACCGAATTCTATCGAGCAATAAATAGTATAGCCCCGTTTCGAATTGCGCCCCGAGGCTCCATTCAAGTAGAACTCCAAAAGCGAAAAACAGACTTTTGCAAATCTACATCAAATATGCCTTTTTTGAAAATAACTCGAAAAGGCGCTTTTGTTTAGTTTGCTTCTTAATTACGGGTCGATGTAGATTTATTTGTTTCCATTTTACTCAATAAGCCCCTAAATAACGAAGCCTTGTGTTGGGTTATTCAAGATTTGATTGGATTCTATCTCCTCTTTTGTTTTTGATAACATATTGAATAAAGGGAGACAGTCAATTGAACAGAAAAAGTTAAACAAATGGCAGATAAAAACAATTTTTTGCTGTCGTTTCAATGGAAGAGGTTGTGTTTAAATTATTGTTTAGAGGGGCTTCACAGTTGGATTTGGAGTACAAGAAGCGTGCGCTTTAAAGTGTAAAACATGAATTAACAATTTAGTAAAAAGCATCACATAAGAGGTGAGGGGCTAATCATGATGTGTAAGTGTATGTACATATAGTGAATAAAAGAAAAGGTTCTCTAACTTATGTAAGCAAGAAATTTAGACTATGGCATACTTTATATATGGTTTTATATAGTCTTATGTAGGAGGTTTAGCCCTTGTTATGCGAGGTTTGTGGTAAAAAAATAATAGGAAAACCTAAAAAAGTGAACATTGAGGGAGCGGAGCTAACTGTTTGTGGAAATTGCGTAAAATTCGGAGATTCTTTAAAGGATTTAAGTGTAACATCGAAAGGGTCTAAAACGGTCCTCGCCAGCCCTAAAAAAGTTATTAGAGTTAAAAGGCCTAAAGCCAAACTCGACAGTAAAGATTTTTTCTCGGATGAGGATTTAGTAGAAGATTATGCGTACAAAATTCGGAGAGCTAGAGAGGGAAAGGGATTGTCACATGAAGAACTGGCAAAAAAAATTAATGAAAGAGTTACCATAATTAAAAAAATCGAATCGGGCAAAATGCAACCATCTCTAACACTAGTTAAGAAACTAGAAAAAGAACTTCAAATCAACCTCACCGAAAAATCGGACTCTAAAATAATAACCACCACCTCTAAAGATCAAAGTAAAGAACTGACTTTGGGAGACATTATTAAAATTAAAAAGAGGAGGAGCAACGACACGTAACAGTAAGCTATTTTTAGAATGCAATCCAAGAAAATAACAAAATTCCAACTTTTAATTCTAACATACCGCAGAATATTTTTAATTAATTAGCACATTAAAAATGATGAGTATCAAGGTTCAAAAAGCTAATTAAACAAACATATTTTATTTTTTTGGGGTATACAAAAATGGAAGAAAGAACAACCCATTGCACTTTTGATTCGAATCTTTTAAACAAATCAAAGCAAAAATTATTTGCTTTAAGATTGGAACATCGCCCTCACAGGGATATGCGTGTATCTACCCATATTGCTCTTGTGGCAAGAGCTTTTGGTATGGACGGTATCTTTTTTAGTGGTGTTCCTGACACGAGATTATGTGAAAGAATTAACAACGTTACCAAAAATTTTGGCGGAGATTTTTTAATAGAAACCGGCTGTGACTGGAAAAAGGTTATAAAAAATTGGTTGTGCCAAGAGGGGGAAGTAATTCATTTAACAATGTATGGTTTGCCTCTCCCCGAAGTTATTGATAAAATTAGAAACTCATCTAAAGACAAGCTAGTAGTGGTAGGGGGACCAAAAGTTCCACCAGAAGTTTACTCATTTGCGACCCATAATGTGTCTGTAACCAATCAACCGCACTCCGAAATAGCAGCTCTAGCGGTTTTTCTAGACCATTATTATGAGGGCCGAGAGTTTTATTTCGAATTTAAGAATGCAAAAATAAGAATAATTCCTAGCAAAAATGGAAAAAAGGTCGCTGTTTAAATGTCCTTTTTTGGAATATCCACCTGTTGAGACAGAAAAAAGGGTAATTATTCTTAAAACCCTGAAGGAGAAGGTATATTACATCTTTGGCAAAGGTCGATTCCTTAAGAAGCCCCTCATTTGAATCCTTCTTACAAAAAGGAGGGAGGTAAACACAAGAAACGTTTCAGTGCACAAAATACATACCCTTTTACACACCAGACCTAGATGTGCCGCAAAAATTTTTAGTTACACTTCATTACCGAAAGGTTGATGTAGGATCATTTGATTCCACATCGGAAATAAACAATCATACGCTTTGCGTTTCAGATAAAAGTATGGAAACAAGTTTTTCATGGAAAAAATTGCTCATTATTTTGAAAAAGATTTAATGTTTCGTCTCGATAAATCCTTTAATAACTTTTGGAAGGAAACCTTTCATAGGCACCTTCGGAAGAAATTCTCCAATTTCAGAAATCATACCCGGTGCTTCAGTACCGTACTTACAAACAACCGCGTGTTCCAGAAGCCCAAGGCGGTCAATAGAAAGGATATCCTGTAAATGCCCAGATTTAATAATTGCCTTTCTTACCTGTTGACGTGTAGCACCACAAATTATAATCCTATCCAACGAACTTTTGATCCATTCCTCAAAAATGTTTATTTGACTCTCGCTTAATTCTGCCTCAATATTATAAGTCGCTTTATCGATATTCTTAAGTTTAATTTCGAGCGGAAAATTCTCGACAAGAGCAAAATTATCAGTAATTTTACGTAAAGGCTTCCGAATATTATTTACCAACTGTTTTCTTAACGTATAAAGGGGTATAAAGGCGTCCTTTTTCACGGAAAGTAAACCTATATCGACATAAACACCATGCCCAAACTTTGTAGGATCAACCAATTTACCCTTTAAAACCATGCCAGGATAAAAACTATCTAACTCATAAATTGAACCATACTTATGGTCTAAAAAGTTTTTAGCTGCCTCAGCGTCTTCTCCCTCTAAAACTAACTTAACCCACCCCCTATTGGTAACATCTATCTGTATTATTTCAGCATTTAAGCCCGAAATTTCCCTTCTAACGCTGCTACGGATGGAATGCAACGCCAATTCTCTTTGTGGCCCGTAAACTTTTTCTGGAATTAAAAAAGCTTGTCTCATAAGTTTAAAAACATTCAACCTCTTTTGAGTTTTTTCATTGATAGTATTTTCCAGAAGCTACATCATACTGGTTTACGCTCCAAACCTAGCTTATCAGCCTTTTGCTAGAGCGCCGCAAATGTTTGGTTGACTTGAGCCTCTTTGTTCTGAGACGTTTTTACAAGGCTTTTATTTTCAGTGTAGGATTGTAAATGTCTTAAAAAAGTTATTCTTCTCAAATCGAAGAATCCAGAAACCAGCAGGGAAGACACTAAAAACAGTGATGGATTCGGTTTCCAGTTCCAATCAAAAATCTTGGGGGATTAATATTTTTTGGGAAATTTTAGTATTTAAGAGTTTTTAACTCTTCTTCCAACTCACCGATTTTAGTCTCTAAAAGTTCAATCGACTTGTCGTTTTTAACGAAGATCAGCGGTTTTGTACAATTAGGGCATTTAAAAGAAACATCCATTGCATCATCAAAAGTTAATTGTTCACACTCTGAATTGCCGCAGTGGAAAAGCATGTTCTCTTTTTCAAAATAAAGTCTCTCCTTCAGGCGTTGGTATACCATCTGTTTTCTGGAGATTATGAGAGTTCTAAGCCTTTCAGGGTTTAGCTTCCAAAAATATATAAACCAACCTGTTCTTGTATCTCTGGTTCTTCTATAAGACGCCAGCCGATTCTCATACAACCTATACAAGACTTTTCTTACTGCGTTTAAACGCATATCTGTTTTCTCAGCAATCTCTTCATCCGTAGCCTCATCCTTATCGGATAAAGCATTAGCAACTTTCACCGCATTCTCGCCGCCGATCTCCTCAATTATAGATACAAAAAGGTTATCTCCTCCCTGTTTTTTAACAGCGGTTATAATCATATTATTCACCATAACTGTTTTTTTTAGATAGGCTACACGCATCCTCCGATGAAAATCAAAACTACAGTATATATTAGTATTTTCTCATTAAAAAAAGTTACTATTTTCAGTAGTATTTTTTGGTTGAAAAATAAAAAATATGTAGTTATTTAATCTTGGATTGAAAAATTTATAGATTAGCGCCTTAAAATAAATTCCTCAATAAAAATATATAATAATAAAAATAAAGTCTAAAATTATCTTCGCAAAATTATAAAAATTCAATTATAACTACGTTATTCAAGAATCAGTTTGCCAAAAAATTGAGTTATTTCAAGTACCTTTTTGTAGATTTTTATTCTCTATTCAAGGGAAATTTTTATTTCCAAGGGCAAAATTAAAAATAGTAGTCTACAATATTGTCAATGCATTTAGGGCAAAATTTGGGCGTATGGTCTAGCGGTTATGACACCGCGCTTACACCGCGGTAATTCCTTTTTCGGGAGCCGAATCCCCGGTTCGAATCCGGGTACGCCCACCTATACATTTCGTCTTTTGTTGGTAAATCAAATAGAGAGTATTTTGAACTGTGTTTAATTTGTTGCAATCTTATCTTTCCATCTAAGTTTTGTCCTCCTCTTTTTTCGGGTTATGCTTAGAAATGTAGTCTCCACCAGTAAAAACAAATGAAATTGCATTTTGGAAGAAACAGAGGTTAAAACCTTGCCTCATAATGATTTAGACCTCCATACTGTGCTCAAAAAATCTGTAGGGCGTACTTTGCTAGCACCTCAAACTCTGGAAAAATCTTCAAAAAATACCAGATCTCAAATAGAGAGTAATTTAGACTAATCCAGAAATTCGTTCAAGAAAATACGGGCCGCCTGCCAATGTGTTCTAAGGAAAACCATAATGGAAATGAGAATAGGTAACCAGACAAATATGGTAAAGGTCAGATTAGAGTAACCAAACGTTACTTACAAAACCTTGGCGAGAAAGCCCCCGACTTCAAGTCGTGGGGATGAATCGCCAAAAAAGTTTATTTGAAAGTAGGGTACATAAATAGTTGTTGGTAGCTGAAGGGTTTGGCTTGGGCTTAAGAGGCTAAACAAGACGCAGCCCCCATGAGGGTGCCAACATAGACGCCGTTCCCTTTGAGGGAAGGGCGTGCTAACTGGGTGATGGCACACCCATTGCTTCGAAGGCTCCCGATGAGCCAGAAGCAAGAATCTCCCGACTTCAAGTCGCGGAGAGTGTCAAAGAAGCTCAACTTCAATATAAACATCTTCAGGTACTCGGATACGCATAATCTGTCTTAATGTTCTTTCGTCTGCATCAAGATCAATTAATCTTTTGTGGATCCTGATTTCCCACCTTTCCCACGTTGCATTACCCTCTCCACTGGGGCTTTTGCGAACAGGAACTCTTAACCTTTTAGTAGGGAGGGGAACTGGCCCTGACATACGAATCCCGGTCTTTTGTGTAATGTTTTTAACTTGGTCACATATCGTGTCTAGCTTCGATGGATTGGTTCCAGAAAGCCTAATTCTAGCCTTTTGCACCACAACTTGTCCATCCAAATACCTTTTTTTATAATAACAACCGCAAAACCTTCATAAAATCCGAAACTTAAAAAACTTTTCCTTTAAATTACTAGTACTACCAACTTATTTATTTTTAGGATAATACTTTCACTAGGTTATTTACGTATTACCTTCTAGGGGAGGGAAATTTACTGGAGATTATTTCATCTAATATGAATTTATACTTAGTTAAGCTGAAGCTTACATAGGTGGAGCTACATATCTTCCCTCGCGAATTTGGCCTTGGGAGAAGACATGAGGTAGAGCACTAGTGGCTGAAGAGGATCGACAACACCAATCAATGAGCACTTCACAAATCCTCCAAAAAGGATAGCTGAATCATTTTGGACGAGTTCCAAGTACCAGTCGACGGGAAGTGGTGTTTGCCCTCGGTATCCCTGAACTAGGGTAGGACGAATGGTTCTTGAAGACCCATTTTTTAAAAGACCAGAAAGGAATTGATGGTTACTATAAGGAAAAATACTTTGCTTTTTGTGATTGACTGAAATGCTATCTCTGAGTGACCAAGATTATGACTGTTGGGTGAAAAGCGTAGTGTGATACTTACATGTAGCACTATTCAGCGACATAAGGAACGCATAAAGGTATTTAACTATATCTTCATGAAAAGCAGCTGTGAAATTGAGACCATACTTTATATTGCTCCATTTCTTGCGCGGCAGGCTATTAAAAATCTTGTTTGTCTCCACAAGTCACCAAATCAAAAGGCCTCACCCAAAAACTACAAAAGACTCTCGAGGTGACAAAAACCTCAAGTTAACAATTTTATGAAAACACGATTAACTTTATCTACCCAAAAAGAAAATAGAAGGTAATACTAAATTTTTGATGAGAATTTGAGGTGCGTATTTTGTCCATTAAAATTGAGGACATCATGATTAGGGATGTCTTAACAGCCGATGTTTCCGAAAACGTTTTAAGCGCTACCATAAAAATGAATGAGAGAGAGGTTGGTTCTATAATTATACTTGATGGAAAAAAACCTGTGGGAATCCTCACTGAAAGAGACATCTTGAAGAGAATTGTCGTTGAAAGAAGAGATCCTGAAAAAACCAAAGTGGAAGAGGTAATGTCAGCCCCACTTATTTCAGCTAAACCGGAAATGAGCCTCGACGACGCAGTAAAAATCATGATTCTTAAAAGAGTGAAAAAACTACCAATACTCAAAAATGACAAACTTGTAGGAATAATAACACTATTCGACGTAGTCAGATTAAAACCCATAACCATGAATATACTCAAAAGCTATGAAACAAAAGAAGTCCCTAAAAGTATTGAGAAATACGTAACAAAAATAAAGGGTAAACCCTCTGAATACGAAAAGCATCTGAAAAAAAGGATACCAGTAAAGTAAAGAACTAAAAAAATGATAAATCCATGAGTTAATCGAAAAGCTTGGGTTCTACGACATTTTTGCAGCTTCCTCTCTCAGAACGCGTCTAAGAACTTTGCCTGCCAAGCTAATAGGTAGCATATCCTTGAAAATAACATCCCTAATTTTTTTGTAAGGGGCGACTTGCTTCTCAACGAACTCCATAAGCTCTTCCTTAGTAGCGGAGGCGCCCTCTTTAAGGACTACGAAGGCTACAGGAATCTCACCGACACTCTCATCTGGCTTTCCAACAACAGTACACTCCTTAACGGCCGGATGCATGTGAAGCACCTCCTCAATATCCCTTGGAAACACGGAATAACCTTTATACTTGAGTAGATCCTTTTTACGGTCCACTATGTAGAAGTAACCGTCCTCGTCCATTTTTCCTAGATCGCCGGTGTAAAGCCAGCCGTTTCTGAGCACACTTTTTGTTTCTTCTGGTTTGTTCCAATAGCCTCTCATAATTTGAGGCCCTTTAACTATAATCTCGCCCAACTCACCTGGAGGGAGCTCCCTAGTCCCTGTTTCAACATCAACAATCTTTGCATCTGTATCAATTATGGGAATACCCACTGAACCTGGCTTTCTTATGGAGTCTTTAGCGGCAGGATTATATAAAACACCCATAGTTACTTCAGTTAAGCCATAAGCCTCAATAACTATTCCACTTATAGCTTCCTGCAATCTCTTTAGATTCGTAACTGGTAATGGAGCGGCTCCTGAAGCTATGAGTTTTATTGAGGATAGGTCGTATTTTTTAAAGTCTGGGTGGTTTAGTAGGGGCACGAACATGGGCGGCGCTCCGCCAATTGCATCCGGCTTATATTTTTGTATTGCTTCTAGGTACTCTTTGGGATCAAAACGTAAGAATATTACCATAGTTTGCATGCTGCATATGGGCAGACACAGATAGGCTATCATCCCCATAGCGTGGAACCATGGAACCGCTGAGAAGGTTACACGTCTTCTGTTTACCAAATTGTTTACGTCTTCCGGGCTGATTTCTAGACCTGCAGCTTGAAGTTCTTCAGCTATTTGTTCATTGCTTTTTTCTGGATGTATCATCAACTTTTGCCATATTGGAATGTCAGTATTTTTTTCCATTGTTAGGGGCATCATCCAGAAAGTGTTTTGCATAATGTTTGCTGTAACGTTGAAGTGTGTTAACATTACGCCTTTGGGTGTTCCGGTTGTACCCCCGGTGTAGCTTAAATGGGCTAGGTCTTCTCTGGGATTAATGTTTACCCCAGTTGTTTTTGTACTCACTTTAAGTAATTCTGTGAAAATGTAATCCTCATTCCTTTTCGCTTCTTCGACTTCTATCCTTTCCATACTTGGGGATAAAATTTTTTCAGGGAACAACAGATAATCATCGAGACCGGTTGTAATTATGTTTCTTAATTTTGTTTTGTTTTTGATGTTGGTGATTTTTTTGTAAGTTAAATCTATGTTAAATGTGATTATGGTTTCTGCTCCAGAGTCATTTAATATAATTTCTAGTTCTCTCTCAGAGAATAGAGGGTTACAGGGAACAATAGCAGCCCCTGCTTTAAGGGCACCAAAATAGCTTATTATGAATTGAGGAACATTAAGTAGGTGAATAGCAACCCTGTCTCCTTTTTCAACCCCCAACTCGACTAGGGCCGACGCAAATCGATTAGTTAATTCTTCGTACTCTCCATAAGTGATTTCACGATCATTATATATACTCAGAATTTTCTTTGGAACCCTTTTAGCAGCGTAACTCAAAAATTTATACACAGGCATTTCAGGATATTCCAAGGATTTGGGAACCATACTAGGCCAGTGTTTCATCCAAGGTTTCTCCAACACTCATTCCTCCCATAAAAAGTTTATATAATATAGTAATTATAAATAATAAAAAGTTTACTATAATTAAAGATTCTTTAACTCATTATGTGTCTTAGCTGGATTCCAACAGAGGATTGACTGATGACCGAAGCATTACAATTAACAAAAGGCTGTAAAGACCTCTTTGGAGAAAGGAAGGGAGGGGGGAATTTGAATGAATAGTATTTGGCAATTCCCCTCGAATAATTTTGGGGAATTCTTGTACACAGTATTCTGTAAAACCCATCAAATAAACTGGATATTAAGTAGCTTATTTGTTTGATGCAAAGAATTGCACTCTTTGGGGGTGAAAGATAGGAAAATATTCCTGATATACTAGGATATTAAGAGAAAAAATGTTTATTAGGACAATTTAATCTAATTGATTCACTAAGTTATTCACCGATTACGAAGTTTATTCTGAGTGTGCCATCATATGAGGGAAAAATGGAAGAAAAAAAGACTGCGGAGACAGAGACGAAAAAGGAGAAAAAGAAAGTAAAATCAAATTTATTATTAAGGTACTTATTTTAGAAATAACATTTTACGTTGTAAGTAAAACTCGTTGAATGAGGAAAAGTTAGCTATTTTTGAGTATGCCATGAAAAATTTGAATGCCTTTTCATCCTTTTTCTAAGACGCGAAGTTTATGAGGGCTTGACATAAAGATTAAAAAAAGAGAATATATGTAGAGGGTTAATCGTCGTAACATTTAGAGTGGTATTTAGCCAACTATTTCTGGCTCTATTGGCGTCTTTGGCAGAACTTCATTGCCCTTCTCTTTTATCCAAACAGGCCTCTCCAGTCGAAAACCGCCAACGCCGGGTTTATTCAGAACCACTGCCGCTATCTCGACCATATTTGGCTCCAGTTCCATCTCGCTCCAAGGCTCCAAATCAACAATAATCGGGTAAGACTCGTTGCCCACACCTCCAATGCCATGCGAAAAAGCAAATAATATGTCGTTTCCGTAACCATGCTTTGTAGCTATTTTTACTAGATTTGTTGCAATTTCTCCCCGATTTGCCCCTGCCTGCATTGAATCGATTAGAGCGTAGCTTATTTCTATATATGCTTCCGCAAGTTTTTTCTGATCTTTTGTAGGTTGGCCTACGAAGTAGTTGTGGGATAAGTCACCGTAATACAATTGGTACATCGCGTGTAAATCAACAAGTACGTTATCCCCAGGCTGGATTATTTTTGTAGTTGCAGGTGTGCAACCACCCATAGCATAAGCAGTTCTGTAGCCGGATGCTATTTCTTGCCCACCTGTAAGTGTCCATGCCCAATCGCTCCCAGCTTTCCTCATAGCATACTCAGCTATACCTGCTACTTCCGTTTCAGTCATACCAACGCAGAGTTCTTCTTTCACTGCCTTCTGACCTACATCAGTAATTTCGGAGGCTCTTTTTAAGAGTTTAATTTCCTCTGGTTCTTTAATGCTTGTGATATAATCTATTATTGGTGTTGCGTTTTTAAATTCGGCTTCTGGTAACATGCTTTTCAGTTTGTCATACTCAGCCGCTAGTATGTGTCCAGATGCCAAAATCATTTCCTGCCCATACTCAACACCTATTCTGCCCTTCTCATAACCAAGTTTCTTAATTGACTCAACGATTTGGGGCTCAAGGTACATACCCTCAGCAGGCCCCCAAATTTTGACGTTTTTAATCCAACTATCGTCCTTCACTCGTTCTGCATCAAGTAGTAGAGTAAATATTTCCGGGTCTCCATCCATAGGAATCACTATCGCACTTCTCCACGGGATGAACGCCCCACTGAAATATCCAAGACTTCGGAGGCGAGTTCCAATTATGACGTCAATTTTTTCTTCTTCCATTTTTGCCCTAACTTTTTTCAATCTTCCCTCAAAATTTATGGTAACTGGTGCACTCATTTTTTTCACCTCAGTGAACATAATGTATGAATGGAGGTTGATAAAAATAATGTCTAAAAATATATTTTTAAATGGCTAGAATTACCTTTTATTTTAAAAATATATTTTACGGGGTAAATGAGAAGGAGAGCACCGTCAGTTTGCTAATAGCTTCTCTTCTGGTTCGGTGAAAGATTTGTTTCCTAAAAAAGGCACCGGATATCCATATCTCCTCCAATTTTTAATATTTAAACAATGTATGCGTGCCTAATTTTCATTATCTTCCGAGGAAAAAACCGTTATGTTTATTGGCGGCCCTCTAGTTCTCTATAACATCTTTCTGTGGATTTTCGATCCCGCAGAAGCTCATAACAGATACCTAAGTATTGCCAAGCTTTTTCATAGTAGGGATCTATTTCTATTGCCTTTTCATAGTAGGGAATTGCCTTTTCTGGATTCAAATGTTTCATGTAATAGTTGCCTAGATTAACCCATGCACACTTATTTTCTGGATCGCTTTTTAGTGAGTTTTGGTAGCATTCCAAGGCCTTTTCTTCTTTAGTTAGCTTATCATAAATTACACCTAGATTATACCAAGCAATTCCGTTTTTGGGATTTGAATTTATGGCATTTTGATAACATACTATAGAGTCATCAAGTTTATCTATGGCTTCGTATATTATTCCAAGAGTAATCCAGGCTTGGCAGTCTCTCGGATCAAGCTCTACACATCTATTTAAACATTTGAGAGCCTTTTCGTATTCGCCTGTTTTATTGTATATTTCTCCCATTTCACGTAGTGCTAACGGGTCTTCAGGTTGAAGTTTTAATGCTTCATCAAAACATTTGAGGGCTTCACTTGTTTTACCTAGAAACTTGTACAGGTTCCCTAAGTTGCATAAGGCATTAACTAAATTTATTGCCGCTTCCTCCTCATCAGGCTTCAAAATCTTGCAACCTGACCTCAAGTCAATATAATGTTTGGAAGCTTCATTAATAAACTTCTGGTAATATTCAATTGCTTCGGTGTAGTTCCCCATTATGCTATTCTTCATTGCATACTTAAATAACTTCATTACCATAGACACACAACCCATAATATGGTAAAAATCTATTCCAAAATAATATTGTGAGTATTTGGTTAAGTTCTAATTTTACATGTTACAATTTATTCGCATCTCCATTGTTTCCAAAAAGGTATTTAAACCAAACAATTTTAAAACAAAATATAGATTAAACAAAACTAAATTTTCCAAAAAATAGATTCAAAAAGGTAAGTTCAATAGAAATCTGTAATTACTTATTTCTAAAGGCCCTCTCCTTGTGCATCAGCTTTAAGCTTAGTTCTACAGTTAACGGTTAACCTACCCAATACTTGCTCTATTCTTCTTTTCTGTGCCAATTTAACATTCAGAAGTTTGAATACAATTAGTATAAAACTTAATTAATTAATAGATTTTATTAAGCACTTTTAGAGATTATTTGGTAGAATTGGAGAAGATGAGTTAAGAATGGCTACGGAAAAAAGAAAAAATAAGGATTATCAGAGAATTCCTACAAATATACCCTCTCTTGACAATATGCTTGGTGGGGGGATACCTTTTGGCGTAATAACTCATATTTTTGGAGCCTCTGCGACTGGAAAAACTACTCTTGCACTTCAGTGCACATTAAATACTTTAAGAAAAGGTATGAAAACAATTTATATAGATACTGAAAAGGGTGTCCATCCTAGTAGGATATTGCAAATGGCGGATTCTAAGGATCTTTTACAAGCCCTATTAATTATAAGGCCCCAATCTTTTGCTGAACAATCCACTTTGATTGATAAGATGGAATCATTCACAGTTAGAGGGGTGAAGCTGATAGTCCTTGATACCGCAACAAGACTTTACAGAGTTGAGTTGGGAACTATTCTAAAAAACGTTGCCCTAAATCGTGAGCTTAACAGGCAAATGGCAGTGCTACTAAATTTAGCAAGCAATCACAACGTAGCTGTCATTGTAACAAATCAGGTTTCAGCAGTTACCCAAGAAAATGGTTACCAAAACAAACCCGCGGGTGGGACTATATTATCATATTGGTCTTCGTTAGATTTAAAAATGGAACACTTCGAGATGGGGGTAAGGCGCATAACTATACTTAAAAATCTTGAAGACCGTAAAGAAAAAATGATTAATGTTTTATTAACAAAAAAAGGGCTACATTGAAAGTTGGCTGGTACGGGCTGTATAACAAAATTATTAAGTGTGACAGTAATAGACTTATTATTTGTTGGAGGTATAACAAGAGTATGGACATTTTACCCGCTATTATCCTTGCCCTCTGGTTTATTCTACCCGCGTATGCATCAAACGGACTTGCTGTGGTTTTTGGAAGAGGCAGTAGGCTGAATAAACCTTTGGATTTTGGACATAACTTTATAGATGGAAGGCGTATTTTTGGAGATGGAAAAACATTCCGTGGACTTATAGGAGGAACTGCATTTGGAACATTAATAGGCGCCATACAATTATTATCAGGAGAAAAAATAGCTCTACCATGGTTAAGCTCAAATACGCCAATTGGATTATGGATTTACCTCGCCTCATACTTGGGTGCTTCTTATGACCTTTTGTACTTTTTAATTTATCAGTGGTTAACCTTTTCTCCATTATTCTTTATTCTATTGGGTTTACCAATAAATTCCAAGTCAATATTGGCTCCCACAGTGTTTCACGGGTTTCTTTTATCTTTTGGCGCCTTGTTAGGCGACTTGGTAGGCTCATTCATAAAAAGAAGACTTAATCTTGAAAGAGGACACCCCGCACCATTTCTGGATCAGCTAGACTTTGTAGTTGGTGCATTAGCACTCTCGTTCATCGAATTCATTCCCCAAATAGAAATCATTATCGCATTACTAGTTTTCACACCAATAATACATCTTACTGCAAATATAATAGGCTATAAATTAAAACTCAAAAAGGAACCCTGGTAACACCCTATCTTTAAGATTATTCTTCCTAAACTATCTAGCCCAAGGATATAACCAAGTAGCCTTCGATATCATCATCCAATGCAACAATATTACCGAAATTGCTATCATTGCTATCCCTAGCCATAGTAATTTTGTAGCATAGCTAGCATTGTAAACATGTTTTGTGGACTCATAGATCAACAAAAATCCAACGAAACCAACGAATATGAGCGTTATTGATAGTACCATTTCTATACCATACTGATCTTGTAGGCTAGAATTGACCAGCGAGGTACCTGAAGGATTAGTAAATGAAGGGCTGTTAACTAAATAGAAAACGCCGCCACCCATAGCAAAAAGAACCACGGCTAGAACAATACCAAAAGCTATTAGAGGTGAAAGACCTGCAGGTAAACTAATTTTAAGTCTTTTCATAGTAAGGCACCTTTTTAATAGAGGCACTAAAAAGGGCTAAGAATTTTTGCCAGTTCTAGCTTAAATAATTTCCCATAGTATAAGGGAATTATTCTAAATTTTCATTTAGCAGATGAATAGCGAGTTCTCTGACCCATTCTCCAGTATTTTCATTTTCTATTACCTTCTTTAGATATTCTTGCCAAGTAATATCCATGGCTTTTTTCCATTCGTTATACGCTTCTTTAAGGTTAATGTAGGCGGATAGGTGATTCTCGCAGTAATTGGACCCCTCATTTGTATTAACACCACAAATGATGCAATTCATTGAGTCTCACCTCCTCGTTGAATTTTGTTTTTTCCTCCGGGGCAATTCTGCCAATTAATACACATGTTCCAAGGCTTCTTCCTAGACCGCCTAATTCTAACCATGGGAAAACCGCAGTATTGGCAATTTTCACCAGTAGTTTCTATATCTCCCTCTTGAGGTATCGGAACGCTGAAGCTGCATTTTTTTGTCCAGTAATTAGAACATCCTATAAACCTTTTCCGTGTTTTTTTCGAATGCATTATAGTAAGTGAGCCCTCCTTACAGATAGGACAAATGCCAATGGTGCTTTTTTCTCTCCTTAAAGACGCTAGCGCTTCGGAGAGCCCTTGACCGATGACCTTCTCTTTTAGTTTGAGCTCTTTTAGAATGGGAGTGAGTTTTTCCACGGCGTCAATGATTACTTCTTGTCTCGTCCTTCTGTTTGTCTCGATTTCCTCCATTTCCTGCTCCAGTTCGCGGGTAAGCTCTACGGATAAAACTTTAGGACAATACTTTGATAGTATGTTGATTACCGAAAAACCAAGCGGAGTCATAAATATTCTTTCACCCGTAATGTAGCCTCTACTGTATAAAGTATCAATTATTTCTGCCCTTGTGGCCTTAGTACCTATGTGTTGGTTTTCCATCAACATTAGAACACTTTTCGGGTTATAACGTGGAGGCGCCGTAGTGTATTTATCAACAAGTTCTATTGAATCTAATTCAATTTTTTGCCCCTCTTTTAATTGTGGCAAAATTGTTTCTTCACTTCTAATGTAGGGTGAATAGTATTTCTGCCAGCCTTGCTCTAAGATTCTACTTCCACGCAGATGAAAAAGATGTCCATTAATAGTTATCTCTATTTTTAGACTTTCTCGAATAGAGGGATCCCCAAAAACTGCTAAAAACCTTCTAACCACTAGATCAAATATTTTTCTATTATCCTCTTTTAGTTTCTTTTCTGGCAAATTTCCCGTTGGGTGAATTGGTGGATGCGCCAAGTCTTCCTTTTTGCCTTGAGTGGGAACCAGTTTTTCCTTTGACAAGAGCTCTCTAGCCATTTGAGAATACTCCTCAATATTTGATAACGATTTAAGAATAGCGTGTACATCAATTGAGGGTGGAAATTTTTGGCTACCGGAACGAGGATAAGAAATCAATGCGTCAAGATACAATTGTTCGGCTATTCTTAAAGTACGACTGGGTGTAAATCTGAAGTAAGTATACGCCTCTGACTGTAGAGTGCCTATGTCAAGGGGTACAGGAGGCTTTTGCAAAGTTTTCCTTGTCTGAATTTGGGAAACTGCTCCTACTCTGTTATTACACTCGTTTATCACCTTCTCTGCTTCCTTCTTTATCCAAATCTTTTTTTGGGAATACTCGAGGAGATATTTTTTGCCATCTATTAGAGCTACTGCATTAATTGTCCAGAAAGGCTTTGGAACAAAACTTCGAATTTTTTTCTCCCTCTCTGCTATGAAGGCTAAGGTGGGGCCCTGTACACGCCCAGTACTTAAAGCTTTATACATCCCTGAAACTTTCTTCAAAGATAGTATCATGGCTCTAGAAAGGTTGATGCCATAAATCCAATCTATCTCGTGGCGTGTTCGTCCCGCTTCTATTAACTCCCAATCTAGTGTAGGCGACAATGAGTTAAACCCCTTAATTATATCCCGATTAGTTAATGTTGAAAATTTCATTCTTTGAGCTCTAGTGAGGCTTGATTCACCGCAGGCGTATTTTAATACGCAATAAGCTATTTGACTGCCCTCTATATCAAAATCTGTAGCAGAGATAAAATTTTTGGCTTCTCTTGAAAGTTTTGATATAACCCTTATGAAGTTCTCTGTATTCCTTGATTGCTTGTTAGCAATATATGAGGGAACCCATTTTGTTTGAAATATTGGGTATGTCCAACCCTTCCCTTCTTGAGCAACTGAATAGAGATGCCCAATAGCAGGCACCACTCTAATCCTTTCACCATTCCTGACAATATCATAATAGGTAATACCGTGCTCTTCATGTTTCACAGGCGTACCCTTCTCATTTAATGCGTCTGCAATTCGTTTGGCGGCAGTCGGCTTCTCAGTTATCAATAAGGTATAGCTCATCGCACTTCACGCCATATTTAATTGATTCAAGCAAATATGATGAGGATTGAGAACAGTCATTAATATAGGAAATTTTTATATAGCTTCCCCCAATGGGGGTTTACAAATAAAGTTATGATGGTTAAATCAATTGCCTCCTTAAGAATTTTTCAGCACCACGTTATATACAAATATGTTAGCGGTGAAAAAAGGTTTAATCAATCTAAAAATAGGATGAAGCATTAAAAACTCTAGGGCGGCATTAGTTAAAAAAATAAGCAAAAACTTTAATAGCAAAAACCAATCGAGTTAAGAATCGATGGAGGAATTATAAATGGTTAAAGTACAGGATATAAACATACCAGATGACCTCCTCTACATAGAGGAACATCAGTGGGCAAAAATCGAAGACACAAATGTACGAGTTGGCATAACAGACTATGCTCAAAAGGCGTTGAGAGATATTGTGTACGTGGAACTTCCAGAAAAGGGAACAGAAGTGGAAAGTATGAGCGAGTTCGGTAGTATCGAGTCTGTGAAGGCGGTTTCAGAGTTATATGCTCCAGTTAGCGGTGAGATAATCGATGTAAACGGCGAGTTAGAAGATGCGCCCGAACTTGTAAACGAAGATCCTTATAAAAAAGGATGGATGATAGTAATCAAAGCAACAAACCTCGAAAAGGAAAAAGAAAAATTACTTACGGCCGAACAATACGCCGAAATCGTTAAAGAAGCCCTTAAAGAAGGCGGTTAGAAAAGGTTAATTTTTTAACCTCCAATTTCTTTTTTTCCAAATGCAACGAAAGTATGAGAAAAATAAAATTAGCTTCGAGAAAAGATTTAATTAGAGATTAGATTGAAAATCTTAAAAGGGGAGTAATTTACTTTAAAACTGAAGTTCCATATTTTCCTATTGCTTTAAGAGGATAGAAGGTTAAAAATTGTGACAAAAGCATCCATATTCCTCGGAAAGATTAAACTCGGTTGGTGTACTTCATGCAATTTGCCCCTCCTAGATGAAACGCCATGTGGAATTTGTGGTAATAATGCCGAGAAGATTCAGGTATCTCCCCCTGGGGATTTTCGCCCAAGTTTTAGTAAAGACTTGGAGCGGATCAGGAAGGTAATAGACGAGCAGTATGGAGAAACACTTGGAAGGAAACTGATTCCTGATGACAAGATAGTTCTGCTAAACAAAGTCTCTTACTCTGATCACATGGATGAAATAATAATTGATGGCAGGGTTATTGGGAATATTCGATTTAACCCTTCTTCGAAGAGCTGGCAATTTGTTCCTAAAATAATTGGTGCTAGGAGACTTTGGCAAGCAGGTTGTAGTAAGTGGATAAAGGTAGATAAGGGCGCTGTAGAGCCAATTACGAAGGGCGCCAATATTTTGGGCCCTGGTGTAACTGATTGTAGTGAAGACATTCAGGAGGGGGATCAAGTCATAGTTGTCTCTCCAAATAATGATGTTATAGCCACGGGAACCGCGAAAAGAAACGCGATAGATATTTTAACGAAAATAAAAGGAATTGTTGTTAAGCCGAGAGAATATGGTGCTCCGGGGGATACTTTTACATTAAAAGGCGGCCAAAGCTGGGAGGATGTTGTGGAGGCTAATAAGGAGGTTTTACGAAAATATGAGAAGGACGCTATAGATTTTATACACAAGGTTTGCAAATCTTATAATAAACCCGTAACAGTTGCTTTTTCTGGCGGCAAAGATTCGCTTGTAACACTTTTACTAACTTTAAAGGCTTTGGGAAAGAATTTCTGGATACTATTTGTAGATACCGGGGTGGAATTTAAGGAAACAGTTGATTACACGCATAATGTTGTTAAGGAGTTGGGGCTTGCGGAAAAATTGTTAGAGAGAAAAGTGAATCCAGATACCTTTTGGAGCTTGTCTGAAAAATTCGGTCCACCAGGTCGTGACTATAGAATTTGTTGCAAAAGTATTAAGCTTGGACCTACCAGCTTATTAATCGAAGAAAACTTTCCTGATGGTTGCTTAACTTTTATTGGTCAAAGAAGATACGAATCAGAAGCTAGGGCTAGAGAGAAAAAAGTGAGCGTAAATCCCTGGGTTTCAAAACAGGTGTCAGCTACCCCAATACAGGACTGGACTGCTTTACATGTTTGGCTCTACATCTTTCAGCAAAAGGTTCCCTATAACCCTTTATATAACAAAGGTTTTATTAGAATAGGATGCTGGCCGTGCCCCGCTTCAAAGTTGGCAGAGTTTGAAATGTTAAGAGAGGAGTATCCGGAAAACTGGGAAAAATTGCGTAATATGCTAGAAAAATGGAGGAAGAAGTATAATTTCCCTAAGGAATGGATAGACTATGGTTTCTGGAGGTGGAAAACTCTACCTGAGGGGCAGTTTAAACTTATTGAAGAGCTCAAAATAACTCAAAACATAAAAACGAGACCTCTCACCAAGGAGAAGCTGCGTTTTAAAATAGAGGAAGTACCGCCAACACTCGAAGAGAAAGAATATTCACTAAAAGTGGTATTTAATTGCACCTTTGACATGGAGCAAATTGCCAATTTTTCGAATATTTTAGGAAAAGTGAAATATTTACCAGAATTAGGCTTTATCCAAATAGAGATGGATGATTCAATTTGTAAAATCTTTAAGGATGGAAAATTCATAGTTATAACAAAAGGCGCCGACAATGCTAAGAAAATTTGTAAAAATGTGGCTTCAATTATCATCAGATCAATGAAGTGCCTAGGGTGTGGTTCATGTATACCTTGGTATGGCTCCTGCAACGCGTTTTCATTAAAAGAAGGAAAGTTAAGAATCATTGAGAGTAAGTGTACTCACTGCTCGAGTTGTTTGGAGGCGCCTTGCACTGCTCTATACGCTAATACATAAACAAGGAATTGATTTGCAAAAGGCCTCATTTTTTTAAAGTATTTGAAGATGAAAGCTTCATGGGCTTTTGCCTATTATTTGGCGAATTTCTTCGATGAGTTCCTTACGTAGCCTCTGCACGTCCCTTAGCTCAACAGTTTCTGCTTCCTTTGCCACGTTCTTCAGTTGTACTACGGAACCCACCGCTGCAACATTGGACACATCTACTGGAAACTCGACTTCTAATCCCTTAATTATTAGTTCAACGCGAAGAGGGGGTAGACTGAGGCGTATGCTTCTGATAATCCCCACCATGCGGGCTGCGGAGTCTACAACCACTTTTCCAACTAGTTGACCAGGAATTACAAGTTCATAAAGTTCCGATTCTGCACCAGGTGATAGTTCATCTTGAACCACACAGATAACCTCCATTTTTCTGCCATTAAAGACAAGTAATAAACAAATCTAAATCTATTTATTTTCTCTCCTACAAAGAAGGTAATATTATGTAGTAATATTTGAGAAATAGATAGGAATATCCTCCGTAACATTAACAAAGACCTCATCATGCACCGTTCTAAAAATTGTCAATTCTTTTCACTATAAAAAACCTTTTTCGTTCTTTGAAAAGCGAAGCGTATTTTA
Source organism: uncultured archaeon (assembly GCA_964510585.1). Classification (GTDB taxonomy): domain Archaea; phylum Asgardarchaeota; class Jordiarchaeia; order Jordiarchaeales; family Jordiarchaeaceae; genus Jordiarchaeum. Next base: position 24,636 of record CAZECW010000072.1, read on the forward strand.
GGTTTTTAATGAAAAAGGATCCTTGAGGTAGCCGAATATAAATAGAGGGGATTGAATTTGCTGACTAGAAAGAATTTAAAAAGTTGGATGAAGTTAAAAATTACTAAAATTGAATGTATTTCTGGCTACGCACACATTATATGCCCCGTTGGAACGCTGATATAAATGGATAGTAAGTACATTAATCACCCATACCTAAAGGAAAATACTATCGAACATAGACTTTATCAAGAAACTATAACTGCAAGTTGTGCCGAGCAAAACTCTCTCGTGATTCTGCCAACGGGCCTCGGTAAGACGCTAATAGCAGTTATGATTGCTGCTCTTCGTCTTCAGAAAATGAGTGGGGGGTTCATAGTTTTTTTAGCGCCAACGCGCCCTCTAGTACTCCAACATGCTGAAACTTTCAAGTCCACTTTAAGGGTAGACGAAAATGAGATTATGATTTTTACAGGTGAAATCCCTCCAGAAGAAAGAATAGAGAGATGGAGGAAAGCAAAGGTTGTTTTGGCCACGCCACAAATTGTGGAAAACGACATAATTACAGGGAGAGTTGACTTGAAAAATTGCGTTTTATTAGTTTTGGATGAGGCGCATAGAGCGGTTGGAAACTATTCATATGTGTTTGTTGCAGAGCAATATTTGAAGCACGCTGTTAACCCCCTTATTCTGGGTTTAACCGCATCACCAGGAGTTGAGAAGGAGAAGATAGAAGAGGTTTGTAAAAACCTCAACATTGAAAACATTGAAGTTAGAACAGAGAAGAGCCCAGATGTGCTTCCATATATAAAGGAAATTAAGGTAGACTGGGTGTTGATTAGTCTTCCTCCAAGCATTTTGGATATCAAAAAAATTTTAGAAAATGCTCTTGTAAAACGTTTAAAGACTTTGAAGGAAGAAGGGTTTATTGAATCCTATAATATTAAAACTATTTCTCGAAAGCAGTTAATAGAACTTCAAAGTCAATTAGCAAAAGAGAGACAGACGCAACCTTCTTTATTTGAATTGATGGCAAAAACTGCAGCAGCGATCAGATTAACCTATGCACTTGAGCTTTTAGAAACACAGGGTCTAAAAGCTCTCCAAAATTTTTTCAACAAATTGGAGGAGAGATCAAAAATATCTGGTTCTCCAAGAGGCATCAAAGATTTACTCGCGGACGACGAGATTATTAATGTAAGAATCAAAATAAAGAATCTAATCGAAAGCCAAGTAAGACATCCCAAAATCGAAAAAACGCTTCAAATAGTCAAAGAACAACTTTCACAAAAGAGTAATTCAAGAATAATAATTTTTACACAGTTCAGGGATTCTGCAAGCGAAATAAATGAGGTTTTACGAAAAGAAAAGTATAATGTGGAAAGATTCATAGGTCAGGCAAACAAAATTGGGGATAAGGGGCTCTCTCAGAAGCAACAAAAGGAGATAATTGAAAAATTTAAAGAGGGCATCTATAATATTCTAGTCGCCACCAGCGTTGCTGAGGAAGGCTTGGACATCAGTGAATGCGATTTGGTTATATTCTATGACACAGTGCCTAGTGCAATAAGATATATCCAGAGAAAAGGAAGGACTGGACGAAAAAGACCCGGAAATGTAGTATTACTTATTACAAAGGAAACTCGAGATGAGGCTTATTACTGGTCGGCAAAGAGAAAAGAGCGGGAAATGAAAGACACCCTAAAAACTATGGCAAAAACAATGACAGAATCCTTAAAGGAAGAAGATAAACAGCAAATTAAACTCGAAAAATATCTACAAGAAGAGAAAGAAAAAGCAATTACGGTTTATGTAGATAACAGAGAAATTGGTTCTGATGTGGTACGAGAATTAACAAGACTGAATGTCAAAATCATCCCAATGCAACTACAAGTTGCAGATTATCTGGTTTCAGAGAAGGTTGCCATAGAGAGAAAAGCAGCGGAAGACTTTCTACAATCAATAATAGATAAAAGGTTATTCCCACAGGTTAAGGAAATCACGTCAAATTATGAAAAGCCAGTACTTATTATTGAGGGGCGAGACTTTTACGGAAAACATGCAGTTCATCCTGAATCTATCAGAGGTGCACTGGTAAGCATAGCAATAGATTTTAAACTACCGATAATCTGGACGACTGACCCTCAAGAAACAGCGCGAATGATACATACAATTGCTCGAAGAGAACAAACAGAGAGGGAAACTAAAATTTATGTTGCTGAGAAAGTCCCTGGAAGCTTGAAAGATGTGCAGGAAAGGGTTCTAATAGGACTCCCGGGAGTGGATCAAACTTTAGCAAGAAGACTACTTTGTACTTTTAATTCTTTGGAGAAAATTTTCACTACACCAGAAGAGGAGCTATCCAAGGTTAGAGGAGTGGGTGAGAAAAAGGCTGAAAAAATAAGGAAGGTTATCACTTCCAGCTACAATGAGGAAAACCAAGCTTACTGAGAAATACGTTTAAGCCGTTCCAGAGCGTCTAATATGCCGGCAATGATTCCGAGCAACTCTTGCAACTTGGAGGGGTCACGCTCATTTTTTATAGCTTCCCCAGTCTCCCTTAATTTTTCATGTAAAATTAGAGATACATCTGATAAAGTGGAGCCTTCAACATTTAGAGGAATTTGCTCGCCTTCTTTAACAATCACTACTTTTTTCTCACAAGCGGGACAGTATATTTCGCCTTTAATTTTGAACAATGGCGCTCCACACTGAGGACAGCTTTGAGAGAGTAAAGACGCCCCTTTTCTCAACATATTTGCCATCTTTTTGATATTTTCCTCACTCAAAAGAACAGCCCTCCAGATTGTAAGTCAAATAATACAAAGCGACAAACAAAGGGAACTAGTTTTTTTCTTGTTATATTTGCCACCTGCTAGCATTAAAAACATTCCCTTAGATATTGAAAGCAACATACATGTAAAATTATTGCATCATAAATTTAAGAGAGGGGGGCTAATAGCAGAATATAGAAGAAAACAATATAGGAGGGACTCAACCGAAAATGCACATTCTCGGACTAATTAAAAATCATGAACTCAAGATGAGGAAAACCAAAAAACCACCCAAAGATGTGCCATACAAGTTGCCCACCACAAGAAGAAAATGCAAGTCTGGGGGGAGGGTCGCACCCTTGAGGTTTCCAAGCAGGATTACCGCCAGTAACTGAGGGGAGGATTTGAGTTAGTTAAAATCGATTATCTATAATGGTAGTGGGAATCGGACTCGGAATAAGAGTACTGACGGAAGTCATATTAACAACAGAATCTTCCATTTAACTATGATTGGGTGGCAAGGTTTAGTGTTCATTTGTTCTTTCTGCTTTGTTGCACAATTTTACTTTTTTTAATAGATTTATTTAATACGCCTAATTTTTTTCAGATTAACATTGTGAAATTGCAAAAAATTCATCAAAGTATATAAATAAATTGAAAAAAATAAAATTATGCAACAACGCAGTTCTTTCAGAAAATTTAAATATATTAAATCTTACACTTAATAGAACTGAAATGGACTCAAAACGTGAATTGACAAAACCACAAATAATATGTGATAGAATCTACCAACTTAAGCTACCGATTCCTTCATCGGAATTCATGTATTTGTTATCATATTTTGTGGAGGGGGAGAGTGAATATTTACTTGTGGATTCGGGTTGGAATTCAACAGTGGGCCTTGATGCTCTCGAGAAGCAACTTTCAGAGATTAAAGTCGATTTATCAGATATATCTTTAATCTTGGTGACTCATCTCCATCCAGACCATTACGGTTTAGCCCACGAGATCCGGAAAAAATCCAAGTCAAAAATAGTGATGGGAATTAAAGCAGACGAATTCATAAAACGATTTAAAAGTTTTAAGGACTATTTTGATAAGCTCATAGATTGGTTGAAGATAAATGGTTATCCAATTAAAGATCTAGGAGACTGGGTAAAAGAGAGCCCAGCGGTGATGAAATCCTTCGAACCGCAAAAGCCAGACATTTTTATGAAAGATAATGAGATTTTGGATCTAGGAAATTTTAGTTTTAAAGTTGTTGAAACTCCGGGGCACTCACCAGATCATATTTGCCTCTACGAGCCCCGTAGTAAGCTCCTTTTTTCGGGCGATCACATTCTACCCACTATAACACCTAACGTTAGCCTCCCAATAAAGGACTTTGGGAATCCACTAAAAGATTACTTGGAATCTCTTGAAAAAATTAGAAATTTAGGAGTAGAAAAGGTACTTCCAGCGCATGAGTACGCCTTTAATAACCTTAATAAAAGAGTATCAGATATAGAAAAGCATCACGAAGTTAGACTTAGGGAGGTTTTAAGAGTTTTAAAAAATCCCAAAACCGCATACCAAATTGCACAAGAGGTAACTTGGTCAACCGGTTCCTGGAAAAGGCTTCAGAAATGGGAACAGAGAGCCGCCGTCTTTGAGACTTTGGCCCACCTAGAGTATTTAAAGTACGAAGGGAAACTGTTTTCAGTAATAAGAAATGAAAATGTTCTTTTTTATAAATAATAATATTAATTAATGCATCTATGGTTTAATTTTCTGCTTTTCCTCTGAACCACAGTAGTTAAAGTTATTTTTTTCATTTTACAAATTAATTTCAGGTGTTTAGTGTTGACAAGAGAAATAAGTGAATCAGATAGTGATCTTAAGATTGACGATGTAATTTCTATTAGGGATTTTTCCCGAGAGCAGATTGAGGGCTTGCTCAGACTAGCGGATAAAATGGAGAGCGTTTTTCACTCTGGTTCGGATGTTCTACGTGGGAAAATTCTTGCTACTTTATTTATGGAGCCAAGTACTAGAACTCGCTTATCTTTTACTACGGCAATGTATAAGCTTGGAGGAAATGTTATCGGTTTTGATAGCCCTGAAATGTCTTCAATTGCAAAAGGGGAAAATCTGAGTGATACAATTCGGGTCGTTGAGAACTACTGTGACGTAATAGTTCTCAGACACCGTTTGGAAGGCGCGGCTCGACTGGCAGCTGAGTATTGCCACATACCTATAATTAACGCAGGTTCTGGCGCTGAGGAGCACCCGACCCAAGCACTGTTAGATCTCTATACAATCAAGAGGGAATTGGGAAAAATAGACGGTCTAAAAATTGCACTGCTGGGAGATTTGAAATATGGCAGAACCGTTCATTCTCTAAGCTACGCATTAGCGCTATTTGACACGTCCCTAGTTTTCATTTCTCCCAAAGAATTGAGAATGCGCCGTGAAGTCACTCTCGATATAAAGAGTATGGGGGCAAAAGTGGAAGAATTCAATGATTTGCAAGAGGTTATTCAGGATATTGATGTTTTGTATGTTACCCGAATACAGCGTGAGAGATTCCCTGACCCAACAGAATACGAGAAACTCAGAGGAAGCTATAGAATCAGTCTTGACACTCTAAAAAACGCAAAACCATCGCTCATAATAATGCATCCCTTACCAAGGGTGGATGAAATTGCACCGGAAGTTGATGACACCCAACACGCAAAATACTTTAAACAGCCCTACTACGGAGTACTTGTAAGAATGGCTATTCTCAAAGCCTTACTAACCTAATCTCTTTTTATTTTGTTGAAATTCACTATTAGCCATTCTCAATACAGACTAAATTTTTAACGGTTATCTCTTGATTGGAGTGTTTTATTCCAGAACTCTCTTGTTCTTACGAATTCCTTCTCCGCATCAATGATTGCTCTGTAAAAATCGCTCTCGGTTTTTAGCTCTTTAGATAGAATGCGATTAGCTGCTAATGGTCCTATACCCCTTCCAGCTAGACAAATTATCGCCTTTTTTCCATAATTAATTACTAAGTTAGCAGTTTTAATGCCATTTTGAAAAATTTTTTCTTCTTCTTTTGAAAGTTTTGCTCCGTTTTTTCTTAGTTTTAAAATTTTGCTAAATTCAGAATCTTCGTAGTGTAATACTGCTAACAAACGCGATTTACATTTTGGGCATTGCGGGTATTCAGGTAAAGTTTCCACTGTTCTCACGGTTTCCCATCCTTCGCACGAAGCCCATACACAAACGAGCTTAACTCTTTTGTTAAGCAAGCGTTCCTTAACCACTGTTAATAACTCAGATAGGGGAAGGGGTGGAGAAATAATTTCTTTAGCTCCCCACTGTATTGCCATTTCAGTGAGCGGGCTTGGTTTTTCACTTTTTAGGAAGCAAACTTGAATTCCTCCCTCTTTTATTGCCTTTAGAATACTTTCTGTCTCTTTTATGTCAAGTTTTTCTGTGAGTAGCTCCCTTATAGTTTCTTCTGCAATGGGTGTATTATTAAATATAAATGCAAGCTTTCTGGAGTTAATCTGATAGTCTCCACCGTTTTTTTCGATTGTCCCAAATCTTTTTGCCACCTGTGTGAGCCGCCACCGATACAAATTGGATCTTTTAAGTGTTATTTTCAATATGTTATCAATTAGCTGTGGTTCTAGCTCCCCTAATACATTAACCACTATTTCTGAGTCTACATTCTTGGGCATTTGAAGGAGTATATGGTAGGGTGTGCTCCTCATAGCGACTGAAGTTCCTATTCTCGTAGTTAAAAGATCAGAGATTATCCTTCCTAAGGTTTCATTAACTTTACTCCCAAAACATGCATGTATAACTACAAAATCGCCAACACCTTCAATTAGGATTCGGTTATGAACCGGCACCACACCTACAGCGTCTATTTGTTCCTTAATTTTTTCAACTACAATTCTCATCGATTCTTCATCCATGGGGTAGCCCTCAAATGGATTCTCACCACTAGGATCTCTAATCCATCTACAAATACTATCCCTAAGCCTTCCAACTTTTTGGGCTACCTCAAATGAAACAGGTATAAGTTCTCCCTCCCAAGAGGGCACAGCACCGATTATGTTATCGACTTTCTCGACATTTACTCTGCCCTCCTCAATGCTCACTATTCTCCAAGGTTGTCCATGAATTATGAATTTTAATCCCTTTTCCGCTTTTGTAGAAACAAACTCCTCATCAAGTGTTCCAATACTTCTTTCAGAAGCTAAATCAAAAACCTCGTAATGTTTAACATCAGGTATCATGGAGAGATTTTCATAGTAGTATTTCCATGTTTTAACTCTCCTTCGGAGCTTGCCTCCATCAAGGCTAATCAGCCATAGTTCTTTCATCAAATTTGTAACTTTATAAATAGTTTCATAATCAATATTTTGATACAGCCAAGATCTTCTAAAAATATTATATAGCTCCTCGATTGTTGTTTCCCCTTTATCCAGAAGTACCCCAGCAATCTGATGAGCAAGTACGTCAAGTGCCATATTATGCATAACTATGCTTTCTAAATTATCATTAATCGCATCCCTTATTAAAACAGCCGATTCACATATATCGTCTATGTCCATCGAAAGTATAGTTCCTCTCGGTGTTTGTCCTACTCGGTGCCCACTCCTGCCAACTCTCTGAACCAAGCGGGTTACTTGCCTAGGCGAGGAATATTGAATAACATAATCTACAGAACCCACATCTATACCTAGTTCAAGAGACGAAGTGCAAATCACAGCTTTAATCTCCTCCTCTTTAAATCCCTTTTCGGCATTCATTCTCATCTCTCTAGAAAGCGAGCCATGGTGAACATCAAAATTGAAACGGGGATTAAGAAGACTAAGTCTGGAACCCAAAATTTCTGCCATTTGGCGTGTGTTAACGAAAATCAGAACTGAGCTGTATCTTTCGATTATTTCTTTGATTCTTCTTAATTTTGCTATAATCTCGCTTGGCACCCTAAGCTTTTTAGACAAAGCATCATCTTCAGAAGTAGGAGGAATTGTTTCAACACTAACCTGAAAATCTCCCTCCCTGCCCGTTGAAATAATGTTAACTTTTTCATTTACCCCTCCTAAAAATTTTGCGACCTCTTCAACGCTACCAATCGTAGCCGATAGTCCTATTCTCTGAAAATTATGATCTGTAATCTCGCGAAGCCTTTCAAGAGCTAATGAAAGTTGAGCGCCCCTCTTATCTGTTACAATCTCATGAATCTCATCTACTACCACAAAACGTAAACACTTCAGCAGCTTCCCCATCTTCTTTGCAGGTATTATAGCTTGGAGGGTTTCGGGGGTTGTTATTAAAAGTGATGGAGGTTCTAGGAGCTGTTTTCTCCGTTCATAACTAGTTGTATCTCCATGTCTAACGGACATTCTGATGCCTAGTTCTTGAGCGATATCCTCCATTCGTTTCAAAATGTCACGATTCAAGGCTCGAAGAGGTGTAACATACAATCCGAAAACGCCTTTTTCCTTTGATTGTAATTCTAATAATTTATGAAATATAGGGAAAAACACGGCTTCCGTTTTGCCGCTTCCTGTGGGAGAAATCAGTAAAACATTTTCCCCTTTAAGAATTCGGGGTATTGCCTGATTTTGGGGTGAGGTGGCCTCTAAATAACCCCTTTTTCGAATAACTTCTCTAACTTCACTGGAAAGTAAATCAAATACTCCCGCCAAAAATCATACCTCTAAAAGTCAAGAGAATAAAAACTTGGTGAGATTAATATCTTTTGACATCAAACTAGATATAACTGTATATTGTTAAATGTAGTCATCTATCTTGCTTAACCAGTCTACTACAATTTTCTAAGCTTCCAAGAAAAGTTCCATCCAACAGTTTAACCTTTGCTGTACTTTTTTCCACAAAGTTTGAAGATAATATGGGCCCAAGAAAGTTTATCTCAGGACGATTAAGCGCAACTCCTCCCAAGAGGGGATTAAACGCCGGCATCACGATGATTTTCGGATTTCCAATTTGGACTAATGCACTTTTTGAATCTTCTGAGGAAAAGGAAGCACCTCTTGAACCAAGATTACCAGCAAATGGTGCTACAACTTTTTCCTTACTCCATTGAACTTCTAACCATACAGGTTCAAACCATTTTCCTCCCAACCCATCTCTCATTTCGATGATTGGATGATTATGTCCAGTTATAATGTAGTCTGCTTGAAGTAAATCCGGTTTAGGCCACGCATGTCCATGAATAAGTCCTACCTTAACGTCATCATCCACAATAAGAAATCCTTTGGAAGAATGAACAAGGATATTCTTAGGTAAAAGCAAATTAAGATTCGAATCATGGTTACCTAAAACAATTTGAACTCTGGTTTTTCTAGAAATTTCTTCTAGAAGTTTTGTGACCCCTCGCCACTCCAATGAGGGAACATTAAAAATATTATGTTTAATATCACCCAAAATGATAAGATCATCTGGATTTGTCAACTCAACAAGATCTAAAATCTTCGCCTTCATCCCCTCCACCTGGGAGGGAATCACCACTCCCTTCTGTGCCAAAAGAAATTCGTAACCCAAGTGCAAATCCGCTATACACATGATTTTTTTATTTGAAAAATTCATAAGAAGTGCTGGCTCATTAACGATAGGAAAAATTGGCTTAACCAAGTGCGACACCCCTAAATAAAGGATAAAGCAATTAATAAAATTTGAGAGGAACGCGACCACACGCTTTAAGGTGATACATAAACTTCCCCCGATGAAAAACTTTTCTCAGCTAGTACGAATTTAATAAATAGCCATTTTTAGGAATTAAACAGTATGTTCCCTACACTTAATTCTGACCCCAACCTATGCATCCACCTCCGCCCTAAGAAGCGATTAGTAGGTGGGTAAGTCTATCACATCCATAATAGAGGACGAGAAGAAATCAGACTCTTTTTTAGCTAATGCTTTTGCAACTCCATTTGAATATTTATAGAGGGGGAGATCCTTTATGATAGATTTCCCAGTGAAGCTGAAGACGCTCATATAGAAGACTCCCCGATTTCGAGAAATAAGATGTCAGAAAGTATTAGGTAACTTAATTTCCAAAAACACATTTATATCACTACACCTTAAGGTAAACTCCATGCCTCGAACAGTTTCGTGGAAACCATCCAAAGGTACAACTTAGTAAATGTAAAATGAGAGAAGAGGTAACTTTTTATTGTACGTCAGAGAGTTGTTAAAGACAGTTTCCATTGGGTGCTTAACTTATGGAAATAATTGAGCAGATTAACGCCAACAAGTGCATAACTGGGGAGAACTTGGAAAAACTAGTGTCCCACTTCGGCGAACGCATATGGAAGGCTTTAAGAGCAGTAACAGAGAAGCGAGTAACAAAATATATTTTTAAGCCCAGCGATAAAGAGATTTGGACAGTTTCTGGTAAAAATAGAGATTACCTCGTAATTTCCGATTTTTATTGTACCTGTGACGACTTCTACATAAATGTGGTAATAAGGAAAAAGAGTAAGGTCTGCTATCATATTTTAGCCAAAAAACTTGGCGAAGCATTAGACCTATATACAAGCACCTATCAAACAGATGATAATTACGAAAAACTTATGCTGAAATTAAAAACAATAGAAATCAGAAATGCAAAAAGGAATATAGAAAAATGAAGAAATAAACTGGTGTGCACCATGTATATTGACTTTACCTTTATTCAAATCCTAATAACAATACTCGGTATACTCACACTAATTTTCATAATAGCTTACTCAATAATTGAAACAGAAGAGAAATGACTTCCATCAACCTAGCACCTATATACATTCTTCTTAACTATAGCACAAGTACTAGAGATCTATCACTACAATTAGTAAAGAGAGGTAGCAGATTGGATGAAGAAACCATGAATAAAATATGGGAAGCCTATAGGAAAGCCGCTCCACATTTATGTGAAACCCTTTGGCTAAAAAGCGAGCTAAATAATCTAATCTCAAATACAAAAAATTTTGAAGCCTTAATTCACAATCTAAACCAAAAAATGGAAAATGAAAAATCAATATCCCGAAAAACCGACTTAAAAATTCTTATTTTTTATCTAACCTCAAAATAACCCCAATCAGGTGATGTAGAATTGATCGGCTTTGGTTCTTATTTCGTTGCTCTAAATTGGGAAAGAAACCGTATAAATGCTCCTTTTTCAAAATAAAGCTGAACCTTTCTGCATCATCCCCCAATCAGTTAATCAATTTAAAAAACCAAATATGTTAAGTGTTACTCTTTCACCCCACTAAGAATATAGTTGCGATTTTGAGGGTATAACCACAATAAAATTGAAAACTGTTCTATCCAGAGCATACACTAAACCTTTCCTAGTATATCAAACTACATAGAGCATTTTTAATCAGCCTTCATCAACAGTATTTTCGGCAAAATTATGAAAAGGCCCACTTATTTCAAAAGCACAGCTCCACCAAAAAGACGTAGGAAATTACACTTATTGCATTATCCATAAAGTTCAAAAGGATTCCCTCTTGAATATTTCACTGGAGCGAAGGTTTTCCTTTTTTTACCTCTCATTTAGTCCTCCTCCCAATATGGAGACCTTCGCTCCCCAAGATTTCTGGACGCAGACAAACGTTCATACGCTTGCACATTCCAGATAGATATGAAAAACAAGTTTTTCATGCTAACCCCCATACGCTTGCGCGTTTAAGTATGAAACTAAATTTTTTATGGCAAAATATTAAAATATTTTTTTCAGTAGCGATGATACTTCTCAACCCCTTTTTTATGGTTCGAGTACCCGTATCTATCCAGTGGACACTTACATCCTCACACCATAATAATTCCTCACTTAGAAACTCAGTTGAACACTTCCCTCCCTTGAGCTGCCCCCAACAAACAATTTGACCCCCCAGCTCTTTAAAGTTATACACGTTGAAATACTAACTTTTTTCAAGCTCACAATTTCGATACTTTTATTTACATAAAAAACATCATGTTTGTTAACAAAACATAAAATTCGAATACTTTCTACATAAAATTTTAGAAAACCTAAAAAGAATTCCAAAAGTATAAAAAAGTAACAGGAAAAAGAGCTAACCAAAAATAAGGAGTCTCACAATAAACTCTCGTCACGCAGAGGGTTGTTAGTGTTAAAAAAGCAAACTCGCAAATTAGTTCGCTGGGGAAGCAGCAACACTCTGATAATAAGCCTCCCCAGAGAATGGACGAAAAAAAACAATCTCACAAGCGACCAAGAAGTGAGCATCTTGGAGAATCCCGATGGCTCGCTCCTCATACTCCCCTCGCCCGTGACGCCCGAAAAAAATATACTAACCGCAACCATTGACATTCAGAAATATCCCACAAAAGAATTCTTAGACCAAATAATCCAAACCAAATATCTTAGTGGAAACGATCTAATCACTATAACTTCAAAACAAGCTTTCACGCAAACACGATACCAAGAAATAACCCAAATTGCCCAAAACCTTTTAGGCTTCGAAATAACAAGCAAAACCCCCAACCAAATAACCCTACAAGACGTCATGAGCATACAGCAAACAAACCTCACTCTACTCATACGCATAATTAGCAGAACCACCCTTGAACTTCTAGAAAACCTCATTCAAGCCCTAGAAGAAAACAACACAACCCTCGCTGAAGCTATCATCCAAAGCCGCGACAACATATACAAATACCACATGAGAATAGTAAGACAACTCCGAAAAGCTCTCCAATACCCCGCCCTCCTCACACAAATGGAACTAACCGCCCAAGACACATTAGACTACACAACTTACGTCACAACCATAAACGATATCGCCGAAAACATAGAAACCATGAGCCGAGCCATACTCAAATACCCACACCCACCAAAAAACAAACACCACCAAGCAACCGTGGAACTAATTAAAGAAACACTGCAGCTCCTACAACAAGTAACAGGCGCCTTTTTATTCCACAAAGTACAAGACGCCATCGATACCCCAAGCACCATATCCAAAATAAAAGAACAAAAAAGAGAAACCGAGATACAGATAGACAAAGAAACAAACCTACCCGGAGCAATCACTCTCCAAATAATACTAGACGCCACAGAAAAAATCGCTGAAGCCGCACGCCCCATAGCCCAAGCTGCACTAAGACAATCCCTATAACTCACAACAAAAAAGCACGCCAAAACCAAAACAAACCACCACAAAACCCTAACTTACTCAAAAACCACCACAACCAAAAATCCCCTCACAAATTAATCAAACACCAAAAAAGAAACACAAAACTTAAAACCAGAAACAACTAATAACCCCAACAAAAAAGCACACCATCACCCCCCGCTTAAAAATTAAACACCCACAAAAATTAATTAACGCCCAAAACCATTAAAGAATAAAAAATAAACGGATGGTTAGGAATGTACACACAAAGAAGATACAGAACAGTCCAAGAAGTAGCTGGTCCCCTAATAATAGTAGAAGGAGTAGAAGGCGTCTCATACAACGAAGTAGTAAACATCGATACCCCCAGCGGAGAAAAAAGAAGAGGAACCGTACTAGAAGTAGGACGCGGAAAAGCAATAATACAAGTCTTTGAAGGAACACGAGGACTAGACGCCGAACAAACAACAGTCAGATTCACAGGAGAACCCCTCAAAATCCCCCTCTCAACAGACATCCTAGGAAGAATATTCGACGGATCAGCACAACCAATAGACGGAGGACCACCAATAATACCCGAAACAGAACTCGATATAAACGGCGCCCCAATAAACCCCTACGCCAGAACATACCCCCGAGAATTCATCCAAACAGGAATCAGCGTAATAGACGGAATGAACTCCCTAGTAAGAGGACAAAAATTACCACTATTCTCAGGAGCAGGACTTCCCCACAATAGGATAGCAGCACAAATAGCAAGACAAGCAAAAGTACTCGGAGAAGAAGAAGAATTCGCAGTAGTATTCACCGCCATGGGAATAACAGAAGAAGAAGCACGATACTTCAGACAAGACTTCGAAAAAACAGGCGCCCTGGAAAACGTAGTAATGTTCCTAAATCTAGCAGACGACCCCGCAATCGAACGAATAATCACACCAAGATGCGCGCTAACCGCAGCAGAATACCTAGCCTACGAACTAGACCTACACCTACTAGTAATACTCACAGACATGACAAACTACGCAGAATCACTCCGAGAAATATCAGCAGCCCGAGAAGAAGTACCAGGAAGAAGAGGATACCCCGGCTATCTATACACCGACCTAGCAACAATATATGAAAGAGCAGGAAGAATACGCGGAAGAAAAGGAACCATAACACAAATGCCAGTATTATCCATGCCCAACTACGATATTACTCACCCCATACCCGACCTTACAGGTTATATTACTGAGGGACAGCTTATTGTTGATCAGGCTTTGCATCGTAAGGGTATTTATCCTCCAATTGACCCTCGTCCTTCTTTGAGTCGATTGATGAAGGAGGGTATTGGTGAAGAGCATACGCGTTTTGATCATCGTGAGGTTAGTGACCAGTTGTACTACGGCTACAGTGAGGGGTGCGATTTGCGTGCTTTGGTGGCTGTGGTGGGTGAAGAAGCCTTGTTGCCTCGCGACCGGAAGTTTTTGGAGTTCGCTGACCGTTTCGAAAGGGAATTCATTAACCAGGGTGAATATGAAGAACGCAGCATAGAGCAGACCCTTGACCTCGCCTGGGAATTGTTGAGCATGTTTCCTGAGAGTGAGTTGAAGCGTATAGATCCTGAGACTGTGAACTGGGCGCGGGAAAACAAGAAGTACACATTTGCGGCCTGAGGTGTGTGATGCCCTTTTTTAATTATTTGGAGTTGCGTGGTTGGAAGTCATTCTGCTGTCGCTCCCGATAAGATTCCCGGCATTGAGTCCAATTAAACCGCAGGCTCCTTGAATTAGTGAAAAATAGCTTTTTATTCTCATTTTTTAAAGAGGGGCTGAAAAAAGGGAAGGGAGAGAAAAAAGAAGGGAAAAAAGTTCGTTCCACCATAAAGATTCATGCATATGACCGGGTTTATGCTTCGTGTGTTTATTTTGGGATTTTGAGAGATTTCTCTATCATTTTTTTGGGGTTTTGTTGCTCCCTTTTTGTGGTTGTGATAGGTTGGGAGGTTTTAAGAAGAGATTTTGGTGGGTTTGTTTTTTGGTATTTGGAAGATTTAAATATCTAGAGCGGCTTATTTATAGTTTAGGAATGCAAGTGTTTGAAGGGTTGATTTAAATTTTTCTTGTTGGAGTAATGTTTTGGTTAAGTCTATGCGGTTGGTGTAAGGTATGTCAGATAAGAATTCAAGAGAGGAGTGTGCTAAGGAATTTCTTCGTGCTACGCGTAAGGCTGTTCCAAAGATGGTGGAAGAGATAGAGAAGCGAGTAAAAATGGGTGAAACTGAGGCAGAATCGCTGGCTGCTTTTACGAATGAGTTAATTGACATTGCAAAGAAGACGGAAAAGGAAGTTAAAGATGTGCCTGTTAGTTGTTTTAATTGTCCTTTGGGTAATCAGCATAATGGTAATCCTTGTACTTTCTCTTCGCCGGGTCTCTGCAAAGAGGTGCAAAACGCTATTTGTGATTTATTTGAGGGAAAGGCTCAGAATTGGTTTGGGTTCAGATCTAAAGATGTAGAAATGTTTGAGCAAGAAAAATAGATGAGAATACGAATTTGCCTGCCTAACTGCGGACCGGGCATTGAGGCAGGGGTGTGGGGGAGAATGTTACTTTTAATTCTTGGTTCAGTATGGGAGTGTCCTGTAGAGAAGTGGATGGCGGTTCTGGTGTTTGTAGTAATGTGTGGGAGACAGCCTTAGAGCTGCAATGTTCTTTGTTGGAGTCGTACTGCATAATTTTCTCAGTTCCTTCTTTGGCTTTTATCGGTGGGGGGAATGCCCTCAGGCGTTTATAGCGTGGTTTACACACTCGTGCTGAAGGCTCTTCCCATTTTTACTCACTGATGTAATGAAGGGTAAAAAATTAAAATACATATTATAGAAATAGTAAAATAGTAATTATTAGAGGGAGCTGTGAGGTGAAGGAAATCTTTGCAAGAATAATTCAGAAAGGTTTTAAACGGGTTAGCTAAATATTTGTGTTGTTGATATATTTTTTAATCCGATGGTAAAGAATATTTTTCCCAAAAACTAAAGTTTATCGGTAGTAATATTTGTTGAAATGTGAAGAAAGTTTAATGTTTGGAGAAGTAAAAATTGGCGGAAATAGCGGTAGTAACTAGCAACATGCGATTGTACTATAAGATTATTCATGAGCTGAGAGATGAAGGTATTCCTTTTATCAGTATGAAGCCGGGCGAAACTATTCCCTCGGAGATAAAGTGCGTCATAACTTCGGATGTTGAGAAAAATTCGACGCATCACCCAAAAATTTTAACTGTGGACGCTAAGGATACTTCCGCTATTGTGCCGAAGCTACGTTTTCTTTTAAACATGGATGATGATCCTATAACTTTGGTTACTATTGGAGTGGATCCGGGTAAAACTTATGGTTTAGCTGTGCTTGTTAATGATAATTTGGTTGATGTGTACAAAGCGTTTTCCTCAAAAAGCGCTGCCAAAATTATTGAAAACATTTTGAAAGCTTTCCCGGCAGTTAGAAAAATTATTCGTATTGGGACAGGGTCACCGCTTTACTATAGGCAGCTTTTAGAGCTTCTAAATAATGTGGATGCTGAGTTAGAACTTGTTAATGAATTCGAAACTTCAAGTGGGCCGCGGGCAACTAAAGACACCAAGGCAGCTTTAGCAATTGCGAAGAAAAAGGGATTTAAGCCACAGGAATTTGAAAAGTTGCAGGAGATAAAGAAAGGCACAATCAAGCATATCCAGAAAATGAGCCGTCAAGCGTCTCATGGCAGAATAACGATTAATGAAGCTAATGCTATGAAGGTAGCGAGAGGAGAAATTAGTCTAGATTTTGCTATCGCATCACAAAAAAAGAAAGGCACGAGGAAAGATTCTTGAAAAAGACAGTTGAGACAGGCCCAAACCAAACATTTCTCATTAAGGGTCCAGCAAAAATTGAGGTTGTTAAGGGAGAGATTTCAATACTTGAGAATATCTTAGAAAAGGAGAAGAAAATTGTTATCACCAAAGGCAAAGCACTTCCAATTAAAACCATTTCGGAAGCGGTGTTAGATGTTTATATTGATGATGAAGAAGCTATCCAACCACTTGAAGAAGCGTTTCCGAAGGAATGGACTGAAGCCACCCGCCTCTTGGATAGTTTAAAGGTACCTGCAACAATAATTATATTAGGAACTGTAGATTCTGGTAAAACATCGCTAACAACTTTTTTGGCGAACAGCGCTTTTAAAAAAGGTTTCAAAGTCGCCATAGTTGATTCGGACGTGGGGCAGAGCAGTATAGGCTTACCTTGCTTCATCAGTATGGGGATTATGGAAAAAACGGTTTCTATACTCTCTGAAGTTAAATTAAGGGAGGCTTATTTTGTTGGGTCGAATACTCCCTCTCGGTTATTGCACAGAACACTTACGGGTATAGCGGTGATGGTGAAAAAGGCGTTAGAGAGTGGTTCAGAGATAGTTTTTATAGACACTTCTGGCTGGGTATATGGGAGGAGTGCCAGAGAGCTTAAGACATCGCTAATATTAATGTTGCAACCTACGATTCTTATTGCATTACAGAGAGGGGAGGAAATAGAGCATCTATTAGCTCCGTTCAACGGCTCTTTAAAGATTGTTAGACTCCCCGCTCCTAACACCTACAAAAGAGGGAGGGAGAGTAGAAAATTCATTAGAGAAATTCTTTATCGAAAAGGATTGGAGGATGGGCGGGATATTACTATGAGTCTGGAACAAATTAGGCTAAGATACACTTTATTTGGTTCTGGTTCTAAAGCGAGACCAGAAAGATTTGAAGAAATAAAAAAGCTACTAGGGTATACTCCTGTTTATGTTGAGGAATCCGAGGATCTGTTATATATAGTTCTACCGAACGAAGAAATTAGAATAAATAAGGATATCACAGAGTTTCTAGAGGCGAAATTAGGTAAACCAGAAGTATATCTCGTCCAAAAAAGGGATTTTGAAAACGTCTTAGTTGCCTTCCAAGACCAGAGCAATGCATTTGTTGGCACAGGCATAATCAGGGAAGTGGACTTTGAGAAACGCGAAATTACCTTCTATACTCCAGCCGAAAAAGAAAAAATAAGATTTGTACAATTAGGACAGTTAAAAGTTAGCAAAGAGGGGGAAGAGCTAGGATACACAAAAATACTTTGAACCAATCTTAGCCTTTAAATTGCTTATGAGATGATGGGAAGAAAATGTTGTCTTTCTACTTTCTTCCAATCCATCCTATTTCCTTTATTGTTTCGCCTGTTTCAATAACCTCAATAGCCTTTTTCAATGCATCCTTCTGATCCTGCACCGTAACATCTCTGCCTCCAAGACCAGCTATGAATTCTAACACGTGTGGCCTTTTATCCTCTATGTATAGAGCTGCCTTGAGTTCAGATGCTGAAGCACCGCCTTTACCTGGCGAAAGGTTTCTATCTATTACGGAAATAGCTTTAACATTTTTAGCGATTCTGCGAATCTCCTCGTCTGGAAAGGGCCTAAAAACTCTCAATTTAACTGCTCCGACCCTATAGCCCTCTTCTCTTAACTCATCAACAGCTACTATAGCTTGGTCAGCCAGAGAGCCCATACATACAATAACTGCGTCTGCATCATTGCACTCATATTCTTCAACCAGGCCTCCGTGATATCTGCCGAATCTCTTTTTGAAATCTGAAGCTACCTGTAAAATTTTCTTTTTGGCGTTTTCTTGGGCCAAGTGCATAAGATACTTAAACTCGTAAAACCAATCATCAGGATTTTGTAAATTTCCGTGAGTTATCGGGTTATCAATGTCCACTCTTATGTGTGTGGGATTATAAGGTGGCAGGAACACATCAACCTCTTCTTGTTCTGGAATCTCTACTGGCTGAGAAGTGTGGCTAATAGTAAATCCCTCATAACAGACCATAACGGGCAAAAGAACTTCCTCATCCTCCGCAATTTTATATGCCTGTATTATTGAATCAAACGCGTCTTGATGATTAGCACAGTAAATTTGTAACCAGCCAGTATCTCTCTGAGAAACTGAATCACCATGGTCAGCCCAAATGTTCCAAGGCGGTCCCAAAGCCCTGTTAACTATAGCCATAACAATGGGTAAACGTGAAGCTGCTGCCCAATGAACCATCTCATGCATATAAGCCAAACCATGAGCAGAGGTCGCAGTAAACGTTCTCACCCCTGTTAGAGATGCGCCAATACAAGCAGCCAAAGCAGAATGCTCAGACTCTACCCGCACAAATCTAGCATTTAACTCCCCACTCTCAACCAAATCAGATAATTTTTCCACAACACCAGTTTGCGGCGTTAATATCCCCAAACAAGAAGATAATCTTGTTCAGATTGGATAAGCCGCAATAACCGCAGGTCTACACAAAGCAGCCGCATATGCAGCCGCATAATTCCCAGTCGTTATTACAGTCTTCGCCATTATGCTTCCTCCTTTTCTCTAACCAAACGCATACTTTTCTTAGGACAAATAGATACACATATACCACAGCCCTTACAATAGGTATAGTCAATCACAGGATAACCCTCTTCGTCAACCGTCACCACATTCTCAGGGCAGAACATCCAACACGAAAGACATTTTGAACAGGTTTCCCGGTCGTAAACTGGTTTGAAGACTCTCCACTCGCCAGTGATTCCCATGCTTGCCTTCTCGGGTTTAGAAATGGGTATTGGCGTCAAATCCTTCCAGGTTCGAAACTGGGAAACCCTTTCGCGCCTGGAGACAGGCATGTTGCCATCAAGATACAGTTCCTTAGGCACTACCCGTTCTACAGTTTTTTCAAAAGCCACCTCGACAGCTCTAAGATTTTTCTCGTCTTGCTTGCCACTAAATGTATCACTTAAAGCCTCTAGGACAGAATCTAAACTGATTAAACCTGTGGCTTTAGCAAAAGCACCCAGCATGGGAGTGGCAGAAAGTGCTAACCCCGCTACTTCTAAACCGAACTCGATAGAAATACTGGTAGCGTCTACAGTAAAAACTTTAGCATCCTTGGGAAGTTTACCGATCTTACTGAAAATATCTGAGTTTCCTGGAGTGTTAATTACTAGAGTGCCACCAGCTTTCAAACCGTCTGTAATGTTGACCAGACCGGACTCAAAAAGACTAAAATCAACTACAATAACAATATCGGGAGTGTACACATTGGAATGAATCCGAACTGGCTCCTTTGAAAATCTTGTGAATGCCACCACGGGAGCCCCGCGCCGCTCCGCACCGAAAAATGGGAGTGACTGGACGCCCTTAAAGCCTTCGTGGAATGCTGCCTCAGCCAATATTCTAGCGGCTGTAACTGTTCCAGCGCCGCCTCTTCCATGCCATCGGATCTCGTATACTTTAGCTGGCATTTGCGCACCTCCAAAATGAGGTCTCCTTATCAGATTATTTGATTTACTAGCTTTACACAAACCAGTCCTTAAAACAGTTTTGGGTAATAAAATTTAACTAGTGTGAAAAAATACAAAACAGTATTACAACTTAAAAGTTACGCATATAAACTGCGAAACGGAATATGTAATTATTGTTACGCACTAACTTTTTAAGCAAAAACTCTTTTGTTTTTTACAACTTTCAAAAATTTTCATACACTTCCGCGTTTTAGAAAGTAGGAAAAAGTTTTTTATAGCAAATAAGAGGGAACAAAAATATGTCAATAAAAGCATTACGCTCTGAAGCACCTGAAGAATATTGGTTACCGGGAAATTCTTCGTGTCAAGGCTGCGGCTCAACACTTGCCTTAAGATGGGTCTTGAAGGCATTAGGCAAAAAAACTGTTATGGTTGTACCCGCATCATGCGCAAATGTTTATGTGGGGTGGTGGCCTCGCTCATCTGCGGGTGTAACCTATTTTGATATGGCATTCGCCGCCGGCGGATCTGTTGCCTCTGGAATAGTAGCTGCACTGGATTACCTAAACAAAAAGGATATAAATGTAGTCGCATGGGTGGGCGATGGAGGAACAACAGATATTGGAATCCAGGCATTGAGTGGCGCCGCTGAGAGGGGTACTAATTTCATTTATATTTGCTATGATAATGAGGCGTATATGAATACTGGTACTCAGAGAAGTAGTAGTACTCCCTTGGGTGCTTGGACTACTACAACGCCTTTTGGTAAGGGACAGCAGAAAAAGAATGTTCCTATGATTATGGCAGCGCATAATATTCCTTATGTTGCAACTGCGTGCTCCAGTTATATAAAAGATCTGTATGAGAAGATAAAGAAGGCTAAGGACATAGAGGGCACTAAGTATATTCACATTTTGGCTCCCTGCCCCCCTGGTTGGCGTTTTGATACAGATTTAACGGTGGAGATCGGCAAGCTAGCGGTGGAAACTGGCATGTGGGCTCTTTACGAGATTGAGAATGGCGTATTTAGGTTAAGTAGCCCCAGCAAGCGAGTTATGGATCCATCGAAGAGAAAGCCAATACAAGAATACATTAAGCTTCAAGGTAGGTTCAAGGGAATTACAGATGAGCAAATCCGAGAGCTTAAGAATTATGTCGATAGACAGTGGGTAAGATATGGCAAAATGGAGGAGGGCTGCCCCGTATTTTAGTACATCATTATTTTTAGTTAATCTAAACTGGGCACATTTTTTGAGGTATATTTATTAATAACAATTATGTATCGGAGTCTTGTAACAAAATTTACAAATCGAACAAGTCTATCTCTTCAGTTATAATGTAGAGTTACGCCAACATTTGTGAGGTATTTGATCCTCAAATAAATCAGCGTTCCCCATACAAAAGTGAAGAAGGTTATAGTATCGTCAGAGGTGAAATATTTTGTCAGATGAAAACACAATATTTATTGGAAAAAAAAGTGTTATGAGCTATGTTTTGGCCTGTGTTACACAGTTTAACAGGGGTAATAATGAAATTGTTTTGAAAGCTAGAGGAAGGTCTATTAGTCGAGCGGTTGACGTTGCAGAAATTTTACGAACCAAATTCATAACCGGTCTTAAAATTAAGGACATTAAAATAGGTACAGAACAAATCACAGCCGCCGAAGGTGGAACTGCCAACGTTTCAGCTATAGAAATCACACTAAGCAAGTAAAAAAGCATACAATCTGCGTTTTCGAATATCTTTTATTTTCTATAATTACTATAATTTAACACTAAATTAGGCTGGATTCAGTTCCCAAGATTACCGAAAAGTAGAAAAAGTCACTTTGGTTCTCCAAGGGAGGCGCTAGATTAGAGAAAAATAGGTAAAATAAAATTTTTGGAAGAAGAAACTACACGATCCATAACAGTTGATGTAAAAGAAAAATTGAGTATTATTGTGAATAGACGTTTGATGTTTTTGTTGGAAAAGTGTTAATTTTGGATCTGGATAGATTTTTATTCGTTAATGTTTTGGGTCAATTTTTCTAGAGCAATTAGCTCCTGCCATTTTTTATCCACGTAGTCTTGTATTTCCTGTATCATTTTGTCTTGGCGTTTTGGTTTGAAAAGATGTCTGAATTTACCCTGATATTTTAGATATTCTTCTACGGGTCTCTTCTTAACAATATTTTTCGTTATTTTGTACTTTCCATTTTCCACTTCGTACAGCGGCCAGTAGCGAGTGAGCACAGCCTCTCTAGCAATCTCTATTGTTAAGTCCGACTCAGTTCTCCAACCCCTAGGACATGTAGCTAAAATCAAAATGAAGGAAGGACCTTCAACCGAAACCGCTTTACGAACCTTTCTTATGAGATCCATTGGATACGCAGGGCTCGCAGTAGCAGCGTAAGGAATTTCGTGCGCCACAACAATTTTCATAAGATCCTTCTGAAAACGAACCTTACCTGGAACCACCTTGCCAGCTGGGCTAGTCGTCGTCCATCCAAACTTGGGAGTTGCGCCACTCTGCTGGATGCCTGTATTCATGTAAGCTTCGTTAGAGTAGCAGATATATGTAAACTTATGGCCCCTCTCTAAAGCTCCGGACAGCGCCTGCAACCCAATATCATAGGTACCTCCATCGCCTGCGATGGCTATTATGGGGTTATCTGTTTTTGGGATTTTGCCTTTCCTTTGTAAGACTTTGAGTCCTGCTTCTACACCTGCTGCAGTAGCGGCGGTGCACTCGAATGCAGTGTGTATCCAAGGCACGCTCCAAGCAGTGTAGGGGTAGGGAGTAGTCGCTACTTCAACACAGTTGGTGGCATTGACTATTATGGGTGGTTTATCAAGGGCGATAAATACTTGTCTTAGAGCTATTGCAGCTCCACAGCCTGAGCACATTCTGTGACCAGGAGTCAAGTATTCTCGTGTGGGTAAACTTTTCAGAGACATTTTTTATCCTCCATCATATGTTACATTTATACATCCAGGCCCTCTACAGCCTACGACTCTGTAAACTGCTTCGATTTTGTCTTCTCGCACGGCTTTGAGGAGTATTTCGACGACTTTTTCTAAATGTTCAATTCTGGTGTCTCTTCCTCCAAGACCCGTAGGAAATCCCATAACGTGTGGCCGGTTTTTAAGTTCATATAACGCAGATCTTACTTCCATACTTAGGGCCCCGCCCATTGCTCCAAAACTAATGTTTCGGTCTATAACTCCCACGACTTTTATATCTTTTAAGGCCCCTTGGAGGTCATCTTTCGGGAAGGGGCGGAACACGCGGAGTTTTACTAAACCCACCTTTTTTCCACTTTTTCGTAGTTTGTCCACTGTTTCTTGAGCTGTTCCCGCCAGCGAACCTATAGCTAGTAATGCGACTTCTGCATCTTCCATTTGATATGATGAAACTGTTTCGTAATTTGTGTTGAATCTGTTATTAAAATCATCAAAGACCTCTTTGATAACTTTTAGGGAATTTTGTGTGGCTACTTCTTGTTGCACTTTGATTTCAGGATAGTATTCAGGTACTCCAACACAACCAACCGTAACTGGTTTTTCCACACTTATTGGAAACTGCATTTTTCTGGGGGGTAGAAAATCGTCTATGTCTTTTTGCTCTAAGAGTTCTACTCCCTCGGTTGCGTGGCTTACGACAAAGCCATCGTGACAGGACATTACGGGCAGCTGAACATTTTTGTCCTCTGCTATTTTGAATGCTTGCATAATAGTGTGATATGATTCTTGGGCGTTTTGGTTGTAGATTTGTATCCACCCCGAGTCTCTGACCCCCATAGTGTCACTCATATCATTCCAGATATTTAGGGGGCTGTTAAGTGCCCTATTAGATACTGCCATGACTATCGGTAGTCTAAAGGAAGAAGCAACAAATAACATTTCGAACATGAGAGCAATACCTTGGGAGGCCGAGGCGGTAAATACTCTAGCCCCAGAGAGAGAAGCCCCGATACACGCAGCCATCGCGGAATGTTCGGACTCCGCAGCGATAAGCTCAGCATCGATTTCGCCATCGGCGTAAAACTGTGCTAGTTCTTCGACAATTTGTGTTTGGGGAGTTATAGGATACATAGCTATTACATCGGGGTTGCACTGTTTTACCGCGTGTGCCACAGCTTCATTGCCAGTTAATGCGACAAGTTTTCCCATCCTATTCCTCCTCCATTTCTATTGCTTTTGCAGGACACTCTCTTGAGCATATTCCGCACCCTTTACAGTAAAAGTAATTAATTTTAACCCCTTTTTCTTCTCTTTCTATTGCTCCTTCAGGGCAGTAAATCCAGCATAGGAGACAGTTGTTGCATTTGTCTTCTTTTATTACTGGTTTTTTTCCTTCTCTCCAGTCGCCGGTTCTGTATTCTCTAGCGTTGCCCGGTTCTGTAATGTATCCTCCTATGGGAAGCTCATTCCAGGCTAAGAGTTTCTTTTTGGATTTACTCAACTTATTTTAACCTCCTTGTATGCTCTCATTATCGCATCTATGTTTTTTTCTGCTAAATCTTGTTCGAACATTTCTCTAGTTATTTTGTTAATAGTATCTAAACTTACGACTCCGGTTGTTTTTGCTAAGGCTCCCAAGATTGGCGTATTGGTTATAGCTACACCTAGAGTTTCTAAAGCAATTTTGGTTGCGTTAACTGTTGCCACTTTGTTGTTAACCTTTAACTCAGATTTTAATTCATCGGGGCTTTTATCGATGTTCACAATTATGACTCCATCCTTCTTTAGCCCTTCTGTAACATTTTCAACCTTTATTAATGTTGGATCTAGTACAACGACAATATCTGGCTCGTAAATCTGAGATCTGCTGAGTATTGGTTTGTTACTTATCTTGGCGAATGCCTTTATTGGCGCCCCTTTTCTCTCTGCTCCGAATGCCGGGAATGACTGAACGTTTTTCCCTTCCTTTAAAGCAGCCTCTGCAACGAGTCTACTGGCGGTCACAACGCCTTGTCCTCCTCTTCCGTGGAATCTAATTTCTACGATATCCTTCAAAGGGAATCCTCCAAAATTCTTTATGTTCGTTCTTGGTGTTGTTTACTCGATAGTTAATGTTTCCTCGAGATTGCTACTCTCCTCTAAGTGAATTAAAAGTGTGAGTTAATAATTTGTTATGCTGAAAATTTGTTATGCTTGGAAAACGTATTTCATCCCTACTTTAAAGCATTTTGCTTTTTTATTTGCTGCGAGGCGCAGAGAAAAACTAGTATCTTATAAATCGCAAAACTTCAGTTAGTTTTAAGTTCATTCAACATTTTTATATGAGTATACATTCATAATTTAGAAATGTTGGAGGACGAATTATAGGTTTTCTTCGGTAAATGCTTCTAAGGAGAAATGGGCTGCAGAAAAATGAGTGTGAAAAAATCTAGGTAACAAATGAACTGCTTCTATCGACGATTTTTTTACAAACCATTTCGAAGCAGGAGGGTAAACCGTAGTTAAACAAATATTTTAAGTTTGCTTGGAATCGAGTTGCTGTTTTTGTTTTCGGTTTACTGCTTTATAAAATGAATAGTAAATATTGGAGTATTATATTCAGTAGGGCGGCTGAGACTAGTATTGTGAGTGATTTTTTTGCGGTTGAGACGGATTTTACTATTTGGGTGGTTAAGAGGTTCATTTGTTTTTCTCCAACGATTTTTATTTTTTCCACTTTTTTTATATTGTAAGAGATTTTTACTGGTTTGAGGTTTGTAAGTGCTTCTTCTGTCATGTTGACTATCATTGTTATCAGTTTTTTGTGGTCTCCAATTTGGCCCACGGCTTGGTAGCCTTTAGGGTCTAGTGATACCGCGTTTACAATGTGGGTGTCGGTTGTCATTACTTCTGCTTCATCGACTCCAATTTTTTTGACGCTGCCAATTATTTTTTCTCTTAGTCCTGGAATCATGTTGTTTCCATCAATTATAATGTATGCAGCTTTCTGTCCTTCAACCTCTACAACATGAACTGTAACACCAGCGGGGCCTATACCCTCCCACTTGTGGAAGTCATCCGGCTTTGACTGAACTGCGCAGGCTTTGATTTCTGTGCTCATTTTTGACTTTGCTTTTTTTACTGCCATTTTGGCGGCGTAAATTATTTTTTTTGCAGTTTCACTATTTGATAAAATGGGTGTTAAGACTTCACCGCCACAGTTGTGGGCATCTATTAGAAAAGAATCCTTAATTCCTTCGCTTACGGCCGCTTCTCTCACTTGTTCCCCTAGCTCGGGACTTATATCATCAAAACTTATGGGGGATAGGGTGACTATTAGCAGTGCAAGGTCTCCGAAAATTTGGCAACTCATTTTTACTTCGTCTTTCTCATAAGTAACAAATTGGCTTGCTTTTGATACGAAGTTGGATTGGCCTAAGGAATTCTCGATGGTTTTTAAAACCTTTTTAATTTCTTTTGCTGCAACTAAATTTTGGCCATGTGTTGAAGGTCCATGAGCCACTGAAACTATGGCGCCAGTTTTTTCCTTCATCTCCTTAGCGATTATGTAAGGCATTTCACTACTGCCAACAGTTTTGAAAGGTCCTGGATGAATGTTAGGAACTACCAATATACTATTCAGGGCATTTGAGTCCTCGAATAATAGTGTAAGCATAGGAAGGGAGGCTTCTTCACCGATTTTTTCAAATTTTTCTTCAAGCACATAAGATTTGTTCTCTATCCAATCCAAGAGAAAGCCGTATAGAAAGCCTATTCCACTCACCTTTAAAATTTTAAGTATAGGTCTATCTACTAACCAGAGGTATACTGATGCTGCCGCACCGAATATAATCGAAGTAATTGTGAACATTATTAAAAGTTCCAGAACTCCCAGTGGAAAAGTTAATTCCTGAAAGGGCAAAATGGCAATTATACAAAACAGTGGTTGGGTTAGAGCTACCATTGAAGATCTAAAGGTGCTAAACTCGCTCATTGCACGGATTACTAAAAGCCTTAACATAAATATAAAAGACGCCCCAAAAACAAAAGCAACAGAAACAATGGCGATTTTATTTGCCAAAATAGATGATATAGCCCCTACGATGTAGGCTATGCCTAAAAACAGCATGCAAATAGTAGATAGTGCGTATAATCTTCTTCTGTCCCACACACTTTTACTCTTCATAATTGGACTCACTATTAAGGTCGACAAAACAATTGGAATAAATAGTGCAGATACTCCTTGGATAAATCCCATTATCATGTTATGTATTAAAGGCAGAGAGAAGTAAATAATAATCCTAACTGTAAAACCAACGCATAGGGATGCTGCGAAAGAAAATATCAATAACTTTTTCATGGTCGGTAGTTGAAATAGCCACCTGTAAAGCGAAGCAGTTTTTTCCATTTCAGTGCTCATTGTTAACCATCCAGAAGGTTAATGACTGAAAGAAGCATGATTTTCTTTGTTCATTGGAATTAAAAGTACTATTAAATTTTATCTAGATAATGCTGTGTTGTATAATTTTACTTTTTCTAATGAATTTATTTAATTTTCTTAAATTTTTTCAAATTAACAATTTGAAATTGCAAAAAATTCAAAATAATATATAAATAAATTAAAAAAATAAGAATTATGCAACACAGCACTAGATAATGCCTTTTACATAAAAATAGCAATGTGTCTCGGGATGTGTAAGAGTACCGTCTTTCCTATTGGTAAAAATGGTAAATTTTTGAGGCTGGATAACTTTAAAGCGTCTCTTTTATTAAACTAACTTGGGTTATAAACCATTATTTTATGGATAAAAATTTTGGAAGGATTTTGATGGCTGGCTTCTGTTTTCTTGAGCACACAGCAGATATTAAAATAAGAGCTTATGGTAAAACAATAAATGAAGCCTTTCAAGAAGCCGCCAGGGCACTTTTCGAAGCAATGACTGACACTTCAAAAATTACTCCAAATATTAAAAGAAAAATTGAAGTGGAAGCAGAAGATTTGAAAGCATTACTTTATCAGTGGCTAGAAGAATTTATCTATCTATTTGACTCTGAGGGATTAATTTTTTCGGAGTTTAAAGTAGAAAGCATCCAACAAAAAGAGGGAATGCTAAAATTAAAGGGCGAAGCCTCAGGTGAAGAATTCGATAGTAAGAAACACACCCAGAGATCTGCGATAAAAGCAGTAACATACCATGAAATGAAAATTGATCAGTCTCCCAAAAAAACAATTCTAGAATTTGTATTGGATATCTAATGCGACCCATTATGACTTCCAAAAAATTTAATGGCGCCGGGAGTGGGACACTCTAGGAAGCAAGGATTTCTGGCTTCCATTCGAACCCACGCATCCCTTGCGGGATACTGGCTCTCAAGGCTCACGCTTGAAGGGAATACTCCATTCAATCAGCGCAGTAATGTGGATTTTTTAGAGGTATTATCCACTTTGCTATCCCGGCTACCTATTATTTGATAAGGGGTTTCAAATATATTTATTTCTAACCTTTTTTGATCACTTCATTCGACTTCTAATATTTTTTAATGATATGAACAGATAGCAGAGTTGAGAAGAAGCATGTTTCTAATGGTGTTTATTTTCTGCTAAGCTGGCTGAGTTCATCGAATATTTCGGGTCTTAAATCTCTTAGTACAGGTGCCGCTATTCTTGACGCTTTTAGCTCCGAATAGTCGATTGTTGCAATTACCAAATCTTCTTCGTCATATTTTGCTTTCTTTATTACTGTGCCGTCTGGACCCACTATGCGGCTTCCGCCCCAAAAAATTAGGCCATCTTCAACCCCTACAAGATTTACATATGCTAAAAAAACAGTGTTTTCCATAGCTCTAGAGGATACAAATGTTTCAAAGTATCTTGTACGAGTGCCAGGTGAGGCGGAAATACATACTATTACTTGCGATCCCTTTATAGTAAGCAAGCGGGCGATTTCTGGGAAGAATATATCGTAGCAGATCATTAACCCTATTTTCCCAATTTCGGTTTCAAGAACCTGTGTTTCGTATCCTTGCCTAAAATACCTTTTTTCTTCGAAAACTAGATGCGTAGGTAAATATTTTTTTCTGTATTTTCCGATATATCCTTTGGGACCTACCATCACCGAGGTGTTATATAGTACACCCTCCTCTGCCTCTTCCGCCATTCCAAAAATTACATATACACCATTTTTGCTAGCGATACTCTCTATTTTTCTCACAGAGGGCCCCGGGATACTCTCTGCTAAGGAGTAGTAGTGGTCTCTGCAAGAATAGCCCGTGAGAATAAGTTCTGGAAAGATGACTAGTTGTGCTTGTTCACGTGCAGCTTCAGATATAGCCCTGCCCATTTTTTGTAAATTTTTTTCTTTGTCTCCAAGTATAGGAATTATTTGCGCCAAGGCTAACTTCACTTTCATAATTTTTTCCTCCAACAGTTTAATATATTTCGAGAAATATAGTAGTTTGATAAACTTTTATTAAGTTATATACTGTGGTGGTTTCGGAGTGAAACTCTCACAAGACTTGCTTCGTGTAGATCCCGAATTCGTTGAGAAGCGCATCGTCAAATTTATTCGCGCTAAAGTCATCGATGCAGGTTTTTCAGGTGCAGTAATAGGACTAAGTGGCGGTATTGACTCTTCCGTTGTTGCAGCTCTCTGTGTTAGAGCATTAGGTCCTGATAAAGTGTTGGGGCTTATGCTACCTGAGAAAGATAGCGAGCCTAGCGATATTAAAGATGCGTTGAAAATAGCGGAACAACTTAATATACCCTACAAGATAATAGATGTGTCTCCAATAATAAATGCTTGTAGGGTTACTTATGTAGAAGACGCTACGGATCCTCCCATAATTGTTGGAAATGTGAAGGCTAGAGTACGCATGATAACACTTTATTACTATGCAAATAAGTTACGCCGTCTAGTGGTTGGTACAAGTAATAAAAGTGAAATATTAATTGGCTACTTCACCAAATTTGGTGACGGAGCCTCCGACATATTGCCGATAGGGGATCTCTATAAAACTCAAGTCCGCCAATTGGCAGACTATCTAAATATCCCAAGAGAGATAATTGACAAAATTCCCACCGCAGGACTTTGGAAGGGCCAAACCGACGAATCTGAAATTGGCGTTCCTTACAGTGTACTTGACCTGATACTTTACGGTCTAGAACATTGGAAGAACGAATCCGAAATTGCCGAAGAACTCCAAATACCAATTGAAAAAGTCAACAGAATAGTAGAAATGTGGAGAAGGAGCGAACATAAAAGGAAAGGCCCTGTAATCTTTAAAATAGCATACAGGACTCCCAGTTTAGACTGGAGAGTTCCGTTAGATTATTATAGGTAAAATTGTAAAAAGGGGTGAAAAATATGGGGCGTAGAAGAAGAAAAAAAGTACAAAGAAGACCTGAAAGGCGAATACCTACCGTTTTTGAATGCCCCTCCTGTGGGGAGAATGCTGTGAAAGTGGAAATCAATAAAGCTGAGGAATTAGCAACGGTGGGTTGTGGCAATTGCGGACTAACTAAAAAGGTAAAAATAACTAAATTGACAGAAACTGTAGATGCGTATAGCGAATTTGTAGATGCCTTTTATGAGGGGGAAAAAGCTGTTTCAAATGAGAGAAAATAAGAATAATTTTTCATGGTTCATTTAGAAGAGTAACAGGTATATAGCGAATGCACTAATTGCACCAATGGCTGTTGCGACGAAATTAACGATATTATTGTCAATAGCTTTGTGGCCTCTCAGATGAACTGTGATCTCTCCACAATGAATATCGTGCTCGGTTATTTTTCCACAGACGGGACATTTGTAGAGTGCTTGAACCGTGGCTCCTATTACGCTATCCGTTGTACTTCCAATGAACCCTGCACCTACAGCAATTATTATCAACTTTACACCAGTTGGTAACCCAAAGTTAAATATATCCAACCAGGGAAACAGGCCAATTCCAAGAAGGTTAAAGTTTTGCATAAGAAAAGCTACGCCACCAGTAATTAGGCCGCCCATAAGTATTGCAAGCTCTCCAAGAGGTGAGACACCTCCTGATGTGCCAGGTACAACCTTCTTAGAGAGGTTCGTGATTAGTCTAGGGGGGTGAGGATTTAGTAGGCCTACCTCAGTTGCTAATGTATCTGCAGCAGCAGTAGCTACAGCCCCGATAAAACCTGCGAGGAAAATATCGAATCGCCCTATGGGGATAAAGAACAGGCATACTCCCTCCATAACAGCCAGAAAAGCTGCAAGTCCCCCATTCGCGATAACATTTGTCCATGCCCTAGCTCCACCTTTTTCTTGCGCTGCCCCTAGTTTTCTCTTTCTCTCGTACTTAAACTTTGTGAACGCCGCAGAAACAACGAAGAACACCAGTATGATTAGAAACCAAGCCCAATTACCGAATATCCACACAGCTAAACCCACAACTAGCCCTGCCAGGAACCCCGAAAAATCTACCACATGCAGTTTAATTGAGACAAATCCAAAGCCAGCCACCACCGCAATACCAATTAAGAGAGAAATTATATTTGTGGATCCTGCATTGAACAGTGATTCAAACATTTTTCCTTCACACACCTATTGGTCTATAGTGTTAATACTTGTTGCAAATTATTAGATGGGGAAATATCTCTTTTTAGACGAATATGTAACATAGTTAATGTCTTCTAGTTTTACATACTTTCTAGATAAAAAGTTTTCCCAAACTTGATACTTTAATTCGTAATATGACGAAATAAAAGAAATTTTTCATAAAAAGTCGAAAAAATAATCGCTTTACAAAACCTTGGCGAGAAAGCTCCCGACTTTAGTTGTGGGGATGAATCGCCAAAAAGCTTATTTGAAAGTAGGGTATATAAATAGTCGTTGGTAGCTGAAGGGTTTGGCTTGGGCTTAAGAGGCTAAACAAGACGCAGCCCCCATGAGGGTGCCAACATAGACGCCGTTCCCCTGAGGGAAGGGCGTGCTAACTGGGTGATGGCACACCCATTGCTTCGAAGGCTCCCAATGAGCCAGAAGCAAGAATCTCCCGACTTTAGTCGTGGAGAGTGTCAATCATAACAAAGACGTTTTGAAGGGATTTGATGGGAAAAACATGCGGCGAATGTTTCTATCACCGAAATGTGAGACCGGACAGAGTAAACATCTCACGAGATTATGTGTATTGTGAGTACCACGGAGATAACAAACAGAGAAACGGTACATGCAGTTACTGGAGACCCGGTTAATAATAACTCACGCCACAGCCCATAAAATGTATTAACAGTCACTAATATCTAAAAGGCAACTCAGCCCATAATAACCAATCCTAACCCCTACTCTTTATCTAACCCCCACTTTTCTATTTTTTCCCCTTGGAGAAGACTACCCCAAAAAAAGCTTCTCAAAGAGTTAGTAAATTTCAATGGGAATTGGAGATTCTTCCAAACTTTTTAGGTTCACACAGTTCTCAGAAAGAAAAAAATTAAAGGAATACCCTCGTGTTAGGAGTGATCCCCACCTAGGGGAAATTTACAAAACCTTGGCGAGAAAGCCCCCGACTTTAGTCGTGGGGATGAATCGCCAGAAAGTTTATTTGAAAGTATGGTATGTAAATAGTTGTTGGTAGCTGAAGGGTTTGGCTTGGGCTTAAGAGGCTAAACAAGACGCAGCCCCCATGAGGGTGCCAACATAGACGCCGTTCCCCTGAGGGAAGGGCGTGTTAACTGGGTGGTGGCACACCCATTGCTTCGAAGGCTCCCGATGAGCCAGAAGCAAGAATCTCCCGACTTTAGTCGCGGAGAGTGTCAAAATTTGTTGCTATTAACAGTTTTAAGCGATGATTTCTATAAATATTATATTTTTTATCTTTAAATCCTAACATTTTAAGATTTTTCCGATATTTTTCCTTAATTCCTACGATTTTTACTGGAACAGTTGGCGAGACAAGTCCCGATTTTAGTTTTGTGGGGTGTCAAATTTCATTAAAATTAGAGGGGGTAATGAAAGGGGCTTCAAAAGTGGAAACTTCTATTCTTTTGCGTAGGAAATATCTGGGTAAGGGTGGCTACGGATTCCAAAATACAGCGAATTGATGATGCCATAATAAGGAATTCTCATGAAAACATTTATGTGAATTGTGAGACTTTAAGCTCCTAATGGTTTATAAGAAAAGTGAAAGATTTTTTATATATTTTGAATTATCTATTATCATTAATCGTTCTAGTAGTGAAATAGGTAATGTTTTGGTGGTGTCTTTTATGGTTGAAGCCGATATTTATGAGAAGCTGAGAAAAATTATGAATGCTGGCACAGCGATTAAACTTCCAAAGCACAAGGCAACGGGTGAGATGCTCAGAGCTATTTTTAGTGAAGAGGAAGCTCGACTACTTACTGTTTTTGAGAAATCACAGCAACCTTTAAGCTCCGAAAAAATAGCCCAACTATCAGGGGTTCCAGAAGAAAAGGTGAAAAAAATTTTTGACGACATGGCTTACAAGGGCAAAGTGATTAAGGCAGGCAACTTTTATGTGCTGATGCCCTTTGTTCCCGGACTTTTTGAAGTATACTTCACCCATAACCGGGACGATCCCGAAAGGATGAGGAAGGCCGCAAAAGCTTACCGCGAATTATTCTATGCCGGGCACCCCTTCGAGCTAAGTGCAGGTGGCTACCCTCTCTACCGTGTGATTCCCTCTGTGGAGCCCACCGAAAAAATAATAGAAATAAACAAACCAATTGAGGTGCAGCACCAGGTTTTGCCCTACGAAGTTTTAAGAGAATACCTCTCAAAAGCTAACCTGTTCGCGGTGGTTCCCTGCAGTTGTAGAAACGCAGCTAAACTAGCAGGAGAACCCTGTAAACGCACAGATGAAAACTTCTGTGTAACAACAGATTTTCTTGCAAAAAGCGTTTTAGACCAGGGAGTAGGACGCCAAGTCACCCTTGATGAACTGATGGAAATAATGAAGAAAGCTGAAGAAGCGGGACTAGTACACGAAACCATAAATATTCAGGACACTTCAGTGTTCATCTGCAACTGCTGTCCTTGCTGCTGTGGCTTTCTAAAATCTGTGAAGGAATTCCACAACTACAATGCAATAACAAAGTCTAATTTTGCTCCACGGTGGAATGGTGACTTGTGCCAAAGGTGCGAAAAATGCATGGAAATATGTCCTATGGGAGCAATATTTCACCATTGGCCTCACTCAGAAGACGAATCTGACGACATTATTATGATAAGGGAAGATCTCTGCATAGGTTGTGGGGTCTGCGCTTCTAACTGTCCGAATGAGGCTATCACTCTTGTGAAAGTTAGAAATGTTGTGCCCGTTAAAAGCCAAGCCGAGATGGAGGAAAAGTTTAGAGTGGCGAGGGCTCACTAGTTCCCACCTTTTTTTGGTTGGGTGGGCTTCTTTTTTTGGATGTTTTTTGAATCTTGTTGTCTGCTGTTGTATGGACCTTTTTATATAGTTTTAAATTAAATTTTTTTGATAATTTTTTTATGGAAGGACAAAATTTTTAAGGAGTTAAATAATTCTTTTAATAGACCATTTAATGAGGTTTAGATACTCGAATGTTGGGTTTAGTAGATCGACAACATCGTTTAAAAATTGCACTTTATATGTGCAAAAAAAAGGTAAATGAACCAGACTCTTACTCTGGCGGTAAAGCGGCCAAGAAAGAGAAACGATTCAGGTTTAATACCCTTTAAACGTATTTTAAATGATACGTTGAA
Source organism: uncultured archaeon (assembly GCA_964510585.1). GTDB lineage: Archaea > Asgardarchaeota > Jordiarchaeia > Jordiarchaeales > Jordiarchaeaceae > Jordiarchaeum. The sequence continues at coordinate 59,479 of CAZECW010000072.1, forward strand.
CACTACTTTTAACAAACCTTATATTAGGTCAAGTGAGGGTGAGAATAATGAAGAAGTTAGTTTCTGAAACATCACTAGAATCCTGCGCGGCCCAAAACATTGCCAAATCCAGAGAAGCATCTTCCCCCCATCGCACTACAACAAAGAGTAAAAGTGATGTTTGCGGTTTGACTGAAGAAGTCTTGGCGGAGGAGGAACTTACACTCTATAACTTGCCCAAGTACTATGATATCGCCTTCTCGCGTGACGTTTCAGGTGAAATAAATTTTTACATAAGCTGCTTCAAAAAGTACTGCAATTTTGAAGTGAAAAGAATTTTAGAACCCGCATGCGGAAGCGGAGTCTTCCTATTAACCTTCCCCAAATATGGCTACTATATAACTGGGTATGATCTCAGTCCCAAAATGGTTGAGTATGCCAATGAGAAAATAGAGAAAGCAGGTTTATCCGACAGGGCAAAGGCAATAGTAGGCGACATGTTAACAATGAGATTCAATGAAAAGTTTGACGCGGCAATAATTGCCATTAACAGTCTCGGATACCTGCACACAGATCAAGAAATAGTAAGTCACTTCAAAGCTGTTTCTGAATCCCTCGTTAAGGGTGGACTCTACATTGTGGAAATCTCGTGTGCCTGCCAGAACTTAGAAGGGGAGAAAAAACCGGACGAAACTTGGTTTGTCGAGATGAATGGAATAAAAATTGAAGCCACATGGAATCCCTACCACTACGACACAAAAAATAAATTGCGGTGCGTCAAGTTCAGGATGAGAGGCCAAGATAACGGCAGTGCATTTGAATTCGAGGAGGAACATAAGCTTAGACTTTGGTATTACGAGGATTTCAAAAGATTAGCCCAAGAGGGTGGATTCAAAATAGTTGCAATTTATAACCAGGAGTACCAGCCAATTCCTATTGACAGTTATATTACAGGTGAACTGGGCGCTCTATACTACGTGCTAGTAAACAAGGGCAACACCCGATAATCAAGAGTTGGTGTCCAACCATATTCATAAAAGAAGCTTGAAAGGCTGCTTGATCGCCCAAACAAGGATTGGCTGAGAATAAGTTTAGCCCACTCAGCAGGAAAGCAGTCCTAATTCTGCTAGTTACAAGTCGGCTATATTCATTTTAACTTTATCCCTTGACGAATATTTTTTGAGGAAAATTAATTTGTTTTGGGAGCTTGTACTCAAGGTTTCAAAATTTTTTCAAGGCCCTGCTTGAGCCCCATCTGTTCTTGGTGTGTTTTGCCCTTTAAAAGTTTAGCTAAAGCATGTTCGAGTTCGTCTGGTTCCCATCTTCCATCCTTTTCTACAGTTGATTCAATTTCCCAAGTCTTATACAAATCGATTTTTCCGCCGATAATTCGGAACACTTTTCCAGTTATATGCCTCCCCTTATCACTTGCCAAAAAGGCGACCAGAGGTGACGCATTACTGGGGTCTAAGGGGTCAAAGTTTGGTTTCGCTGGAATTAGTTTCATAAATTCTGCTACCGGTGGGCTGGAGAGTGCAAGTTCCGTCCTTGCCAGTGGACTTATGCAGTTACAAAACCTTGGCGAGAAAGCCCCCGACTTTAGTCGTGGGGATGAATCGCCAGAAAGTTTATTTGAAAGTATGGTATATAAATAGTTGTTGGTAGCTGAAGGGTTTGGCTTGGGCTTAAGAGGCTAAACAAGACGCAG
>CAZECW010000073.1:0-13037 GCA_964510585.1 uncultured archaeon
ATTATCAGGGTGATCAGGAGAAAGATTATTATACCTTGGAGGAGAAGTATTTCTGTCATATTTTTCACCAAGGGGGGTAAGAATACCCTTCCCTCCACTATAAGGGTATCCCTACCCCCAAAACTCATTTTCAAATACTGATAATCAACGTATAAAATAGGGATACGCGTATCGAAGAATAACATTATGTGGGATCTCACCAAGTGGCGCCAAATAGAGCAAGTCGGACACTCTTTGAGTAAGATGTATTTCAAATCTTAGAAAAGTTTAGAGAGCGCTTTACTTCCTTTAAAAAAGTTACTTAATGGTGATATGTAAATTGCCCGAAAAGCCGCGGCAACCAAGTTTAAAAAGTAAAACCCTCGGATTAATAGTGAATCCTATTGCGGGGATTGCAGGTAAATATGCGTTTAAAGGTTCAGATAATCCTGAATTAGTCCAAAGGGCGATTGAATTGGGGGCGAAACCAATCTCGCCAGAAAGAGCCAAAGAAGCTCTGCTTGTTCTTAACCCCTTGAAGGATGTATTAAGACTTTTAACTTTTCCGGGTATTATGGGTGAGGATGAGGCGAGAGAGTGTGGCTTTGAACCAGAGGTTGTTGGTGAACTTTCTTCTGTAAAAACCACCCCTGAAGATACTAAAAAGGCAGCTAGAATAATGGCTGAGAGGGGGGCCGAATTAATCCTTTATGCTGGCGGCGACGGCACCACAGTCGACATACTTGAAGCTATAGACCAAAAAGTCCCAATTTTAGGAATTCCTTCAGGAGTAAAAATCTGGTCAGCCACATTCGCTACAACCCCAAAAACCGCTGGTCTCATCACATTACGTTATTTATGGGGTGAACTCCCAGTTAGGGAAGCTGAAGTAATGGATATTAATGAGCAATTATTCAGAAGAGACGAGTTAAATGTCCAGTTGAAGGGTTACGCAATAACCCCCTACGAACCTCAGTACTTACAAGGCTCCAAATGGATGAGTCCACAAACAACAAATGAGATAGAGGATCAAAATGCCATAGCCCGTAGTGTTGTTGAGAACTTAGAACCTAATACAGTTTATATAATTGGGCCTGGAACCACCTGCAAAGCGATAGCTGACTTATTAGGCATAGACAAGACCTTACTGGGAGTAGATTTAGTTCAAAATGGACGAATTATTGCGAAAGATGCTGACGAACGCGAGATTCTCAAAGCCATAGAAAATGCAAAATCCAAAATAATTATAACGCCTATAGGTCGCCAAGGCTTTATTTTTGGAAGAGGGAATCAGCAAATAAGCCCTGAGGTGATTAAAAAAGTTGGAATTGAAAATATTATTGTTATAGCCACGCCCTACAAGCTCTCAACAATACCAACACTAAGAGTTGATACCAGTTGCCCCGAACTTGATGAGAAACTAAGAGGATACATCAGGGTAATTACGGGATACCGCCAAATATTAATAAAAAAAATTCAATAACATCCAAAAATTAAAATATAATAACATTTAACCTAAATTTATTCTCGCGATACTCTTAAAAATAACTGAAACGAAATAAGCTAAAAGTAAAAATATTTGGATTCAGTTGGCGGTCAGTGGTGTCTAAACTACAACAGTTTATATACGAGGCAAAAAAGCTTATCCCTATACCAAGGGTCCAAGTAAGCAGGCAGACATTATTACTAGCTCTATCTCTTCTCTCGATTTTCGTAATAGCACTCTGTATACGATGTATACCCTTCTTTATCTACCCTTCGTATATAAGAGCCTTCGATCCCTGGCTCCAGTATGAAAACGCTCTATACGTTTCAATATTTGGTTTTGACTCCTGGTTTGGTTGGTATGATCACGCCTCATGGTATCCCATTGGTAGGGATATATCTCAATCATTCTTTCCGGGAACCCCTTTTGCCGCTGCAACCATATACTTTTTGCTACATGCCATTGGGTTTAATATTGACATTTACATGATATGTTATTTCTTTCCCGCGTTTATGGGCGCCGTAACTTGTGTAGCAACCTATTTCTTGGGGAAAGAAATCTTGGACAAGAAGACTGGACTTATTGCAGCATTCCTCCTGGCGTTTACTCCTGCTTTTATTGAACGAACCATGGTTGGCTTTTTCGATAATGAGTCAGTAGGAATGCTGTTTCTGGTGCTATCAATATACTTTTTCGTACGTTCCCTAAAAAGAGGTTCAATAACATCTGCTGTTCTGGCGGGTCTCTGCCTAGGAGGGCTGGCGGCTAGTTGGGGTGCCCATCTATACCTAATGTACATATTTGCCCTAACTGCAATACTGTTATTGTTAATAAAAAAATATACACCCCGCCTCTTTATGACTTATAGTGTTACAATAACATTAGCAGTTATTATTATTACACGTGTACCAGCAGCGGGCGGCCCAGACGCATTAAAATCTATGAGTGTTATACCTGCATTAATCGTTTTGGCAATATTCCTATTTTATGAGGTTTTCCTCCGCCTTAATGCTCAAAGAACAATGATTCTAGAAAGTGTCATAAGGTATATTCCTTTAAAAGGTAAAGCTCTGGAAGGAGTCCAGTGGTTTTTCCAGAACAGAAAAAGATTCCTGATACTAGTTGGAGGGATAGTTTCAATTTTGGCAGCCTTGCTCATTGTAGTTAACTTAGATGTTTTTGGTAATATTTCTGGGCTTGCACCTAAATTTGTCTCAATAATTTACCCTACATACCGGGAAGAACAACACATTGTCGCAAGTGTTGCAGAACAGATGCCAACTCCTTGGGGAATTTTCTTTTACGACCTCAACTTTCTTGTTGTTCTTTTTCCAGTAGGATTATACTTTGCATTCAAAAGAAGATACGAAGAAGATTTACTATTAATAATATATGGAGTTACTGTAACATATTTTACTGGATCAATGATTCGTATTATAATCATGTTAGCTCCTGCCGCATGTATATTAAGCGCCTACGCCTTATCAATAATATTTAAACCGCTAGCCCAAGTTATCACTAGAAGAACCCTAACTATAGCTAGAAGACGAAGAATGAGAATCAGTGTTCCCCTAGGGCGTGACACTGCCCTGCTGGTTTTTGCAATAATAGGAATAATTTTAGTCTACGCCTTCCTTCAAGGAGTTAATACTACCATATACTCTCCTCCGCCTTCAATGATAGTTAGGGATAGTTATGGTGGAGCATATCTGGATTGGGATCAAGCGTTTTCATTTATGAGAAATGAACTTCCCGAGGATGCTGTGGTTGCGGCTTGGTGGGACTACGGTTACTGGATCACAGTTAAAGGTGGAAAGATAACTTTGGCGGATGGGAACACGCGTAATTTCACACAAATAGGCTGGATTGGTCGCGCCTTTATGGAAACTAGCGAAATAAGATCCCTAGAGGACTTCCGAAGATTTAATGCTACACATGTACTGGTGTTTTTCGGATACAACGATGGTAACATACACGGCGATGAAGGAAAATGGTTATGGATGGTTAGAATCTCATTCGACGAAATAGTAAACTTGGTACAAAATCTCTACGAATCTGGAGCGTCTCAAGAGTACATAAATAATTTCATTGCCAACACCCCCTATGAATACCAGTTCTATAATCCTTACGTACTACCGGGGACATCAACGATTCAAGAAGCCTTCTTTAACAGCACAATCTATAAACTATTGTACTATCACGCCCCAGAACCAAAAATTCATCCCAATTACTACAACACTCTAAACCGTAACCTATATACTCAAATGAGCAACAATAAATATCCTCTGGTTATCGGTGGGAACGAAACGCTTCAAACTACATACATATACCTGTGGTCCAGTTGGACTGCAGGTTTTAGGACTCTCAACCATTTCAAACCAGTATTTATATCCAGCAATGGACTCGTGAAAATCTACGAGATAGACTACTCAATTCTAGACTCAAAGCTTGATATCAATAATCTGAGAGTATATGATGATTCAACGGGCGTTTTAAACATAACAAATACTGGATTAACTACGTACAACATCACCCAAATACTTTCAAACGGAACTAGTTGTACACTTAATATAACCCTTCCAATAAGTTTGGCGCCTGGAGAAAGAAAAGAAATTACCTTCAATGTAACTCAAACAGTTAACGTAGGCGATAAACTAATTATTCGAATAGTTACAAGTATACCTGACTTTTATGTAGAAAAAATTGTTACAGTAGAGGCGAAACCTTGAGCTTGATACTTAGAGGAAAGAGTTCTATCAAGATTAGCGGATACGAATTAGCGTTCTAGTTTAAAACCCCAAACAATTTTCTAACTTAACTCCCCTTAAAATTCGTGATTTTTTAATTCTGAATCATATCTTTAACCGGAGGTTTACAAATGAAATTTATGCTTCGGAAATGTGTATCGTGTGGGGAATATACCTTTAAAGAGGTTTGTCCTTACTGTGGAGGTAAGGTTAGGATACCACATCCTTCAAGATTCTCAATTGAAGACCGAGTTGGCAAATGGAGGCGTCAGCAAAAAAGGGAATTTTACAAGAGGTGTGAAACGTCTAAGGGAACATAGAGAATATTAACTTTTCGGAATCACCAATGTTCCGCCTTCATTCTCTATGCTTGCCTTGGCGGTGTTAATAATTTTTTCTAATGCAGACTCGGCTTGTTTGTAATCATCGGCAGTGATTTCTATTCGATACTTTGGTGAGCCTAGAGTATATATATTTATAGTAACTTCTTCATTTTGTACAGCGTTAATTGCATCTCTAAACGCCTTTTTTATGGCATCTATACCTGCACGCTTCCAGCAAGTCATTTCTACTGTTCTTGCAACGTTAACTTTTGGGGGTTCTACGTGTGTTTTCGCTATTTCGGTAACTACTTCAATCCATTCTTTATTTACCCCTAAATCCTCTAGTACTTTTGATCCTTTCTCAGATATTATCTCTAAGCCTCTGTATATGCTGCCATGTGCTTCTTCTAATTTGGAACCTACTTCCGTGTATGCTTCATCTAGAGTTTTTCCAATTTTTGCAGCTGCCATTTCCAAGAGTTTTTCTGCCTTTTGAGTTCTTTTCCATTCTTGTATTTTTTGGCGTCTTTGTTGTTCATTGACGCGCCTCAAAGAAAGATCTATGAATCCTTTTTGTGGGTTTATTCTGAGCACTTTTGCCACTACTTTCTGTTTTTCTCTAACAAAATTTCTTATGTTTCGAACCCAACTCAGAGCGATTTCCGATATGTGAATCATTCCCTCTTTGTTATCGTACTCGTCAAGCTGAACATATGCTCCGTGATTAGCAATTCTGGTGACTGTTCCAATCACCAAGTCCCCCTTTTCTGGATATTCCCTTTTTGGCCTGACCACCATTATCACCTAGTCTAACTTAGAAACTGTTGCTTACTTTTTTTAACCATTATTGCTGCTTTTCCTCCAAGTGGTTTTACTAGAGGCTTACCACATACGTTGCACTTAACGATGGTGCTTGCCCTATCAAAAACAATCTGCTCTGAACCACAATCGGAGCATTGCACGTTAATAAACCTACTTTTAGGTTGAGGTAAAATTTCTTTGCGTTTAACCATATGCAGAATACACTCCTACTGAATTTCCAATTTTTTAAGACGCATTCCCTTCTTTTGAATGGTATGCCCACACTCTTTGCATTTTAACTTAAGGGAAAACTTTTTGGTAGTCTTAGCAAATCTTTTTTGTATTGGTTTGCCCCAGCTCTACAATTATATGTAGAAGTGTTTGGGCTGACTACCATACCCCTTTTTCTTCCTACTATAACGCCTAGCACCTTGCGCCATTTTTCTGTCCTTACCCTTCTTATACAAGGAAACGGAGTGTTCAGTGTATGTTCTGCACTTCGGGCAGTAGGTACGTTTTTCTTTAGGATATAACATCAGTATACACCCTTTCTATATTCGATTACATTTAGACAATGATGATTACACTTATATGTAATTTGAGCAATATCCACAACTCATTTTATACCTTTCGATTTTATATGCATTTAGAAGAAAAAGCTGACAACCTTATTTGTTACTCCCCGAAGGTGTCCTCTAAATTAAATTTGTTGAAAAAATAGAAGCTTCGCAGCATTTTTTAATATTAACGCTTTTGCATTCTCCCTTGGTAGGGTAGCAATGTCCTCAACTTGGAACGGTCCATAAATCTTCATATCGCTCCCCACTATAGCTGGAATCTGCTTTAAAAATCGAATTGGAATAAACGTTTCATCCTTTTCTTCGATTACTCTAATTTCTGGGGAGAGGCTTTTTCCATTAAAAAGTTGCGAAAATGCATTTTTAAGGTGTTCATATACTACTTTTTCTTCCTGTGTTAATTTTTCGGTGTTTAGTTCTTTTTTGGCACGTATGTTCCTCAAAATTTTCTCAAGCCGGATATTTATGAGATCATTTAATATTAGATAGAGAATATCATATTCTTTTTTGACAAGCTTACTCGCTAATGGATCTGATTCATTTTTGTATAGTTTTATTTCTTCTAAAAATTTTTTAGCTTCAATGTAGAAGTTAGTTTCAAGTTTCTGTAAGCTTTCTTCTTTCTGTTCTTTCTCCCAGACACTATAGATTTTTTCATACATAACATGTTACCTCGATTAAGTTTTTAGAATTTGGGCAACTCCTTTACAGAGGAGAAACACTGCCGCGGATAGTGGCAGTTCAACTTTTTCGTCTTTGTAGGGCCCAAAGGTTTCTTCTCCAATTCTAAAAGTAGGCACATCACCTGCGCGCACTGTTATTTGCCCCTCGAAAATCTGCGAATCGCTGAAGGGATCAAAGCTAGCTATTTCATTCAATTTTAAGGGTTTTACTTGGAAGCCTGTTTTTCCGTTAATAGATGTTGGAAGGCGTATAAGTCTATGTATATCAGCAGTAACCGGTTCATCTATTTTCCCCTTGGCCATATTTATAGCGCGTTCCACAATGAGAAACCAGAAGTTGATGTCAATATTTCTCATCGCATCCCAAAGCGGAGGGTGCTGGCTCAAGGAATTTATTATTTTTTGCTTTTCTTTTATTAACATTAGCAATTTTTTCTTTGTGTACTTGTCTTCCATAATAATTTCATTTTCCTGTAACTTGGAAATAAATTTAATAACATTTCGTGTAATTCGTCCTCCCCATCCCTTATCATTAGTATCAGGTCCAGTGATTACCTTTTTGCGTCCAATTTCTTGAAGTCCATGTAACTCTGGGTCGATTCCGCCGCCTTTAATATAGTCGATTATCTCTCTTCTTGCTTGAGAATTAAGCTCCTTCACCACTTCTGATTCGACATGTATATGGTACCCTCTGTGCCCAGAAAAACAGATGCCAATTTCACTTTTAGATAATCCAAAGTCAGGAATTAGAAAATCCTCCACAATTTTAATTGTCTCTAGCTTAGCATAATCCAAGCAAGTATCGCAGAGCCATTTTAACTCTTCGATTTTGGACTCTCCACAAACGGGGCATTTATCTGGTTTGATCCCCTTGTCTGCCTTGCCGCATACCTGGCACTTCCACTTGTCATGTTCATTTTTACAACTAGTTTCAATATGATCCGCATCAATGTCAAAAATTAAATCACATCCCTCCCATCCTTTCATAGGCATTTTAGGCATAGCTGGCTGGAAATAGTAAGCGGCAGAGTAGAACACATCTGAGGGCGCCTCTCTAGCTAGAAACGTCTTTAACTGGTTCTCATCCTCAAAACTTAAATGTCTAATAATTGACCCATACTTAAAAAACATAAAACCGAATTCTCTTTTACGCAGGTTAGAGGGCGAAATTATTCTATCAAAATTATCATTATAATAATTCCCAAACAAATTCGTTAAAAAATCAGCGGTACTCATTTAAAAATCCCACTCTAAAATCAATTTATCATCTACTGGTCAAATATTATAAACAATGCCAACTCAAATAACTGCTTTTTCGCTTCCTTTTTGTCTACGCAAACTATTACGATAATAATTTAGAGGATGCTTTACCCCTTGGCACAACTCATTTTTTTCACATAGACCATATGTTTGAAGTGTGCTGCATGTCGGTGGAGTATATTTTGTTCCACCTCCTCTAATTCCTGCGATATGCTCCACTTGATATCTAGTTAGTTCCTCATCAAAATCAGCAACATTACTAAATATTTCTACAAGCTCATCAACAGACATGCCTATATTTATCAGGAAAGAAGTGAGGGTAAACCTTGCGTGATGAGACATACTTTTACCTGTAATAGCGTCGGATAAAATTTTCGATATGCAGGGAGGAAAACTATCTCTGGAGACTTCACCAAACCCTCCATCAATACCTTTATCTTTTTTTTGGGCTACTAACTTCGATTCTATAATATTAACCATTTCTTTTATTTCTGACGGCAGATCCGGTGGTTTACCTTTTTTTTCCATAAGGCGCCACTTTACCGCTTCAGAGATCAACCTAGCCACATCATTTTTCCGAAGATATACGTAACCCCTATGCAAAACTCTGTTTACTAGTTTCCAGTATTTATCCTGAAAATATGGAGCGTATTCCAAGTAGTTGACAACATTTAGTTCATAATCGTAAAAACGCCCACTAATGCTTTGGCGTGGCGCCTTTCTAATATCCCACCCAAATGTTTCTCTTGCAATATGAATCAGTTTATCATTTTCTTCCATAGCTAAAAGTTTATCAACACGTTTAGACTCTGCAACCGCATATCTTCTTCTTAAATAATCATCTCCTAGTGATTCGACAAGTAGACGCGCCAATGGAAAAGAAAGGAGCTCTTCTATGTAATTATCATCTTTGTAAGAAACGATTCCCTTTTCTAAAGCTTCAATGATCCGTTCACTACCTCTTCTAAGAAGAGAAGAATATTTTGGAGAAACCAAATCCCCAATATCTAAATTTAGATTCTCAATATATTTCTGGGCTTCCTTTGTGAAGGGATACTTAGCTAAATCACCTTTGGATGACATAAACACCATTTCACTAACCCTTATCTAACATGGTTAATAAACAAAATTAATATTTTTCATCCATTTCCTAATTTTGACCCTTAAACTAATATATCCTAGTTGGACATTTAAACACTTGTGAAAACAGTAAATTTAATTCAGAGAAACACACTACAATACACACTAGTTTAAAGAGGCGCCTTACTTCCTCCAGAACTTTTCGCTTGGCATTATTCTTTCTGCAGATGTGTTATTACTAATTATAAAAATTTAAATTAAAAGACACATTGCTCTCAAATAGGATCCGTTTCTATAACTCCTTTATTCTGCTTCTATTCTTGGAGCTAGCCAATATGTTAAGCGCCCTCCGCCAATAATGTTGAATTCTAGTTTTATAGGCATACTGGTTGAGAACTGAACTGTAACTGTATCGCTTGCCGCCGCTGCCTTCATCATATCCATTAGGTAGCTGAGAGCATACATTGCTTTAGAATTTTCAGTTACATTTAACTCAAGGACTGCGTCGCTAGATTTAGGCAACCTGATTTCTACCCCTCCTGTATCTCCTGAAGCATTGATATCCAACTCTTCGGGGGTGGCCTCAACTTCTACATGGTCACTTATCACTTCTGCGTCCTTCAAGGCTTCCTTCAAAGCGTCTGCAGTCATTTTGATTTCGGCGTTAAATTTAATTGAGGGAACAGGAGTTTCTTCATGTGTCAAATCAAGTAAGCCAATATGGAATGTGCGTATGGATGCGCCCTTAAACGTAACATTAAGCTTATTCTTTTCTGGATCGAGAGACAGTTCTAACGCGTCTCCGCCCCCCGCTCTTCTCATTATTCTGGACATATCCTCAAGGTTTATTCCCAGTTTAACTTCACCACTACAGTTATATTCGCTAAAGGCGTTTTTTGGTAGTTCGAAGTCAACCATAGCTACATGACTGGGATCCATCGCCCTGGCGTGCAGGGAATTTTTGTCTGCTATGAAAACTAGTTCATCGACTAAACCAGATAGAGCGTCTATAATGTTTTTCCAAAGCTTCGCATCCGTAAAGGCGAATTTAAGAGACATACATATCACCTTTTTTAAGGGTTCTCAAATAAACTAATATAAGTGATTTGAGGTAAATCAACCCATGCCCCATTTAAATAATTAATTTACAGGTGCATATTTACAGTCCCATTCATTTTTAAACAATTCTCATAATAATTCTGTTGTTCCCCTTTATAAGCTCCCTAGGTTAAGTCAAAACATCTTTTCTACAGATTTCTTTAACCGCTCCACTTCTGAGCGTAACTCAATATTAAGTTTATTCATGTTTTGAATTATATTTGCGTTGATTTGTATTTCGCCATCTTCTTCTGCTGGTAAAACTGTTCCAAATACTCTTACCTTATCCCCTACTTTAACTTTGCTTAATATTGCATCATCAAAAGCCACAATTTTTGCCTTACCAGTCCCATCATCAATAAGGGCGACGTTTTGTCTTTTCTCTAAAACAACACCCAGAACTTTAATAAAAGAAACATCATTTACAGCAATATCCTTAATCTGTTTTTCAATTGCAGGATGCTTAGGTCTCCATGAACCGCCCTCATTACGCTGATTACGCGACATTAAAATCAACTCTTCAAATATTGAAACGTAAAGACTCTATTAAATGTATTACTGCCCCAAAAGTCAGGTGGATCTTCCTTAAAGTTCTAGGTTAATTGTGAATCTTTTATGAGATTAGTTGGAGCGTTCAATTATGATTTGCTCCAAAGCCTCTCTAAGTATGTGGCACATTTTCGTCCTCTTTCTGGGGTCAATTGCAACCATTCCATACGTTTTTACATTTAAAAGATCTTCAACTTGCGAGGGCTTCATCGCACCTGGAAGATCCTGTTTATTAGCTATAGCTAAAACTATAGTATTAGGTTTATTGCAAAATTCTTCAATTATTTTGCGGGTGTTTAAAACGTTTACAGGGGTTGAATCAGTAACTACAAAGATGACCTTCGCTCCCCGCATAAAACCATTCCACAAAAAACGAAAACGATCTTGCCCCGCAATATCAAAGAGACTAACTTCGCATTCACCCAATGTCACAAAACCGAATGATATACCGATGGTCTGTTCGTAGTTAGTGACTGTCCTATTTTCACTTAAAAGGGTTATGATACTGGTTTTCCCAACCGCGGGAAGCCCGATAAAAGCTACTTTTTCATGTCTCATTTATTCGTCCTCTCGTCACTTATAATGAGAACCAAATTTTATGTAGCTTATTTTAGATTTTGAACCTTAGTGTTACTGTAATATTGATGAGGATATTCAGTATACAAATTTGTACAAATAAATATAGGGTCTAATAATTTTATATTAAAAACATACATACGCTGAAGCGTTCTAGACAGAGAATGAAAATAATTTTCATGGTAACCTACATAAGCTTCGCTTTTTAGGCAAAGTATGAAAAATCTTTTCTTGTTCTCCCGCGTCTTAATGGTGTTGTGGGCGCCGGTGGAAGACCGTTCTTATTTTGGGGCTCTTGACCCCCTTTAATGGTAAACTGGTCTTCGCCCCCTCTTGACGGCTAGACAAATTGGGCCTTGGAGCCCGCATGGCAAATTGTCGCCGATGACCTTTAAGGGGCGTCTCCGGCGCTCCAATATTAGGAGGTGTAGTTTGTGTTAGATAAGGCTTGCGGTGTGGATGTCCATAGGGACAGCCTCGTGGCAGACATCATAGGTGACGCCTCGGCGGAGAAGAGGGCTAGATTCGAGAACAGCTTGGAGGGCATAGAAAACATAAGGGCTTGGCTTAGAGAAAACGAATGTGAACATGTGGTTATGGAGTCCACGGGAGTTCACTGGGTTCCCCTCTACACAGCCCTTGAGGAGGCGGGGGTTCATGTGGTGCTGGCGAACGCCTACAAGGTTAAGAGCACACCAGGCCGTATGACCGACACCACAAGTGCACAGTGGTTGGCTCAGCTCCTGAGAAGCGGTTTGTTAAGCCGAGCTACGTTCCTGAGAGGGGGATTAGGGACTTGAGAGAGTTGACCCGGTTCCGGTTTTTAAGCTTGTTCAAACCAGAGCCGATTTTAAGAATCGGTGCCACAAGGTTCTTGAGAGGGTTAACATAAGGCTGGGTTCCAGACTCAGCGACATCTTTGGAAAGGCGGGGACGGAGATCCTTTGAGGGCCTCATAAACGGAAAGACAATAGAGGACATAATTAACCAGAGCCAGAACAAGTGGCTGAAGAAGAGGAAGGAAGAGATTGTCAGGGTGGTTGGGGGAGCCTTAAGCCAGGTGGACATGTTCATACTGGGGAAGTGTGTGGACATGGTGAAGTACCTGGATCAGATGATTTGTAGGCTGGATGATATGATTAGGGGATTGATTGATGAGGATGATTTAAATCTCTTGGCCACGGTTCCTGGTGTGGATGAGAGGGCGGCGGCTGTGATTCTGGCTGAGATTGGTGATGTGGAGCGTTTTAAGAGTGGTAAGAGTCTGGCTTCCTGGGCGGGTCTGGTTCCCTCTGTTCATGAGTCGGCGGGAAAGAACCTGACTGGAGGTATAACTAAGAGGGGTTCTAAGTGGCTTAGGCGTATTATGGTTCAGGTGGCTCATGCTGCAAAGAGGGTTAAGAATTCCCAGCTGAGAGAGTTTTACCTGCGGGTGAAGGCTAGGAAGGGTGAGAAGACTGCTGTTGTTGCCCTGGCCCGGAAGATTCTCACCATAATATATCACATTCTGGTTAACCGTGAGCCCTATGTTGAGGAAGGCTTCAAGAAGAGGCTTAGGCTCAGGGCTGCTGTACATCCAAGTGGGCTTTCCTTGGAGGATATGGCTGAGGTGTTGAGGAACGCCGGCTACCTGGTGAGTCCCCTCTCCGACTGAAGGCGAAAAGCTTTTTCATGGCAAACCATTATACGCTTAAAGCGTCTTAGACAAAGTATGAAAATTTTTAGTTTTTCATGGGAACATTCATACGCTTAAGCGTTTTAGACAGAAATATGAAAAAAGTTTTTCATGGCAAACCATTATACGCTTAAAGCGTCTTAGACAAAGTATGAAAAAAGTTTTTCATGGCAAATAAATGGTAAGGAAAACCCAAAACATG
>CAZECW010000074.1:0-3330 GCA_964510585.1 uncultured archaeon
CGCAGCCCCCATGAGGGTGCCAACATAGACGCCGTTCCCTTTGAGGGAAGGGCGTGTTAACTGGGTGATGGCACACCCATTGCTTCGAAGGCGATGAGCCAGAAGCAAGAATCTCCCGACTTTAGTCGCGGAGAGTGTCAATTCCTTGAACCCACAAATAGTATTGTTACTTCAAAGGGTTAAGATTTATAGGCCATATGGAACTTTGGAAACCCATATTAGTTCTAGTCAAAATAATCGCTAACATGTCTAATAGTGGTCTTTAATAGAGGCGCACGTATGGTTCTTGTGATTATACTTTTTCCTAGACTTTCTAAACAGTGATTGGAGTCTCATCCGTACCAATAGGGACCGCTTCGCACTCTTGATAGTATCGGTTTAGAAGTTCCTTGTACGACCTTTCGATGTTTTCAAGACTTCCCTGGTACTTTTTGACTATGCTCATAATCTTCTTGATACTTGAGTATTTATTAAATACGGTGGTTAGTACTCCCAAGTTTCCTATGCCTTGGATTAAGATGTTACCGTCATTTCCGCTTATTAGTACCTTTTTTATTTCTCCCCTTCTTAAATGGTTTGCCAGAGTTGCACTAATGTAAAATGCTGCGGTTTTTGCACAGGCCATAAGGTCTCTGTCAACATCCTCTTTAAGGGTGCTTGCGAGAAGTCTGCCGTCTGCGTAGGTAAAGGTGGAAAACTCTATTTCGGGATTTTCTTTTTCCATATCATTTAAAATATCTAATGCTTGGTTACACAAAGTCCTAAATTGATTCATCTTTTTCTATTCCTCCATAAATGAAGTTTTCAAATCCCTGTTTACTATTTTAGAGCATCTTCGCGGAGCCCAATTTCCAATCAACATTTAATAGAGCTGCGAAGGCTCTAATCAGCCAAAAAGAATATCTGAGCAAGCTTAATAAACACCACATAATTTCCCCAACTAAAATCTGAGTATAATCAGGTTATAGAAAACAAATGAAACACCGATGAAAATGTTTCAAGAGAATTCAAATTAAAAAAAGGAAAAGAATGAAGAATTATGTTTTAGAAATTTAGGAAAAACAAGAAGTTTTATAAAAATTTAGAAGTGTTCTTTGAACAATAGAAAACTATTCTACAGAGTTGGCCCACGGAACCATTTCTTTTAACTGTCTCATTGCTTCCTCGACCTTCTCCTTTGGATATTCGTATGGCACCAGTTTACCAGTATGGAAATCGTCAAAGGCCTGCATATCAAAATGGCCGTGCCCACATAGCAGGAATAGTATGGTTTTCTTCTCGCCTGTTTTTTTACATTTTAATGCCTCATCAATTGTAGCCTTAATGGCATGAGAAGGTTCAGGTGCCGGAATTATACCCTCAGTTTTGGTAAACATTGTGGCTGCCTCGAACACCTCTACCTGGTTATAAGCCCTGACACCCACTTGGCCCTCTTTGTAAAGTAAGCATAGTGTAGGAGCTTTTCCATGGTATCTTAAGCCTCCTGCATGTATTGGGGGTGGAATAAATGTGTGCCCCAAAGTGTACATTTTGAGCATGGGGCCTGACGCTGCCACATCTGGAAAATCATACATGTATTTTCCCTTTGTAATGGAGGGACATGCTGTCGGTTCAACTGCAACGAACTCACAGTTCTTAGGGGCCTTTTTTGCCACTTGTTCATAGTAGAAGGGCCAGAACAAGCCTGAGAAACTGCTTCCACCACCGATGCAACCAAAGATGACGTCAGGATAGTCGTCTATCTGTTTAAACTGTTTTAGGGCCTCCTGGCCAATAACTGTCTGGTGTAAGAGAACGTGGTTAAGTACGCTTCCCAGTGCATATTTTGTGGCGTTGTTTGAGAGTGCATCCTCCATTGCTTCACTTATAGCTAACCCGAGGCTTCCTGAATTGTCGGGATCCTCAGCTAGTACCTTTCTGCCGAACTCAGTATTTTTACTTGGACTTGCAAATACTTCAGCTCCCCAGTTCTCCATTAGAACCCGGCGATAGGGTTTCTGCAGGTAACTAACTTTCACCATGTATATTCTCGACTTGATACCGAACATTTTGCATGCGAACGCTAGAGCAGAGCCCCACTGGCCTGCACCTGTTTCAGTGGTTATGCATTCTATTCCTTCTTTCATGTTAAAGTAGGCTTGAGCTACGGAGGTGTTGCTTTTGTGGCTTCCTGGTGGGCTTACCCCCTCATATTTGTAGTAGATTTTCGCGGGTGTTTTTAGTGCTTTTTCTAAGCCTAGTGCTCTGTAGAGTGGTGTTGGTCTCCAGATCCTGTAGATTTCCCGTACTTCGTCGGGTATTTTTATCCATCGTTCTTGGCTGACCTCTTGCTTTACAAGCTCCTTGGCGAATACGGCTTCCAATACTTCGGGGGATGGTGGTGCTCTAGTTTTGGGGTCAAGAGGTGGTGGTAAGGGTTTTGGTAGGTCTGGTTGTATGTTGTACCATTGTTTGGGTATTTCTTCCTCATCTAGTAGTATTTTTCTAGTTGACAAAAATTTCACCCTTTTTGAGGTTTTTTGGTGTCTTTTTGTGTTTTTGGGCGCTTTGCCGATGATTGCGTTTTTGGTGCTTATATGAGCACTATTTGGTATATAAGTTAAATATAAATCTTACGTGTACAAAAATATACATATAGACATATAAAGCGTCCCAGACGGAGAATTAATTATGTGGCGAAAAACCGCGGAATACTTTTCAAACCATCCAGAGAGACTCAGCGTAGCCAGAGTACTTGTAGAGAACGGTTTGAACATTAAAAACGGAAAAATCTACTGCAACGAAATTGAAATTCCAATCAAAAGAATAGCTCAAGCAGCAAAGGTAGACAGAAGAACAGTTCTAGAAACCATCAAAATGATCAACAAAAATGAAGAACTAAGAACAATTTTCACACTTATGAGATCCGCAGGCCTATCCTTAAAAGAAATAGCACGTCCCCTCAACCTAGGAGTGGTTGAAATCACAGCCGACGATCCTCGAAGCGTGGGCATATTAGCAAGCGCCGCCACCATCCTAGCCAACGAAGGAATAAGCATCAGGCAAGCGCTCACAGACGATCCCGAACTCAGCCCCGAGCCCAGACTGACACTCATCGCCGACAGGAAAATACCCGGAGAACTAATACCGAAATTTTTAAAGATAAAAGGTGTAGCCAAAGTTTCAATTTATTAAACCAATCGGTGAAAGGAACAAAACCCCTTTCGGGGAAATTATCGATAAATTGGACTGCTTATGATGTGGTTCCAATCAGTTATCCTCTCCCCAAATCCAAGTTCCTTCACAACTTCAAACCCAGGGGGAGGCTTACCCATCCCTGATGAGTACACA